>QHPZ01000078.1:0-2230 GCA_003219225.1 Verrucomicrobiota bacterium
CCCATCGCCGATCTTACACATCCAGGTTTCGCACGTTCAGCGCGTTGTCCTCGATGAATTGGCGCCGCGGTTCGACCAATTCGCCCATCAGGACGGTGAACATCTCGTTCGCCTGTATCTCGTTCGTCTCGTTCAGGTCGACTTTGAGCAGCTTGCGTTTCTCCGGGTTCATTGTGGTCTCGAACAATTCTTTCGCATTCATCTCGCCCAGACCTTTGAACCGTTTGATTTGCACGCCGCGCCGGCCGATCTCCAAAATCTTTTGCAGGATTTCGGGAATGGAAAAGAGCGGATGCGACACAGCTTTCTCTCCTTCGCCCTCGGTCAGCTCAAAAATGGGTTTATCGCTCGCGGCATAATGATCGACCTTCAATCCCTTGCGCGCGAGTTCGGCAATGATCTTTTGGATCGCAGCCGACTCATGCAGCTCAACCAGCTTGCCGCGACGGCGACTGCCATTTGTTTTAGCTACCGGTACGTCGCTAAGCGGGAGCAACTCCTGGCCCATCTCGATATCGAACAAGTTGAGATCGAGATTGCGTTGATGAAATTCCTTGACCGCTTTTTCGTCGTGGAAATAGTGGATGCTCTCATCGTTCCCCTCGCGCACTTTGACCAGATAAGCCGGCAGTTTTCCTGACCGCGAATTACGTTTCCCCAGATAAGCCTCGAAATCGCCACCATGGCGCCGGACCGCTTCGCTCAGCTTCGCCAGTTTTTCGAGCGACTCGAGAATGTCTTTTAATTGCGCGGCCGTGACTTCCTTGTTATCGGCGAGATTCTTCAGGCGCACGTCCTCGGCGCCAAGCGAGATCAGGATTTTGTTCAATTGCACGTCATCGTCGACATATTCTTCGCGCTTCTTGCGCTTGATTTGATAAAGCGGCGGCTGCGCGATGTAGATTTTGCCGGCGCGCACAAGCTCGGTCATTTGCCGGAAGAAAAACGTCAGCAACAAGGTGCTGCCGTTGCCATCTTCCTTTGGCTTCCCGATGCCCGCGCCGATGGCGGTGATCATCGACTGAATCTCATTGTTCTTGAGAAACTGGTCCTCGCGCGCTTTCTCCACGTTGATCAACTTGCCGCGAATCGGCAGGATGGCTTGGTAACGCCGGTCGCGTCCCTGTTTGGCAGAACCACCGGCCGAGTCGCCCTCGACGATGTAAAGCTCGGTCAGCTCTGGATCGCGCTCGGAACAATCCGCCAGCTTCCCCGGCAAACCGCCACCAGTCAGCGCACCTTTGCGAATCGTCTCGCGCGCTTTGCGGGCGGCTTCGCGCGCGCGCGCGGCTGTCAATACTTTCTCAAAAACCCGCCGTGCGACCGGCGGATTTTTGTCAAAAAACGTCATCAGGCCTTCGTAAACGGCGGAGTTGACGATCCCATCAATCTCGGTGTTCACGAGCTTGACCTTCGTTTGCGATTCGAACCGCGGATTTGGCAATTTGATGCTGAGCACCGCGATCAAACCTTCACGCACATCGTCGCCGGAAATCGACGGGTCTTTTTCCTTTAACAAACTGTTTTGTTTCGCGTACTGGTTCACCGCCTTCGTCAAGGCGGTGCGGAACCCGGTCAAATGCGTCCCACCGTCCGGATTCGAAATGGTATTCGCAAATGGCAAAATCTGGTCGTTGTAGCTGTCATTATATTGCAGGACAACATCGACAAATACTTCATCACGCTGCCGTGAAATGACGATCGGCTTCGGATGAAGCACTTGTTTGTTCTCGCCGAGTTGCTTAACGAATTCCTCAATCCCGTGTTTGTAGAGGAAAGTTTCCTTTTTCGGCGCATCACTACGCTCATCGGTGAGGTTGATCTCGAGGCCGGGATTCAAAAATGCCAGCTCGCGCAAACGCGTCGCCAGCCGTTCAAATTTAAATTCGGTCGTGATCGTGAAGATCGTCGGATCGGGCAGAAACGTGATGAGCGTGCCGGTGGTCTTTTTGTTTTTGACCTCGCCGATGACGGTGAGCTTGTCGGTCGTTTTACCCTTGGCGAAGGCCATGTGATAGACCTTGCCGTCGCGCGAGACTTCCACCTTGAACCATTCGGAAAGCGCATTCGTGCATTTCGCGCCCACACCATGCAGACCGCCGGAATATTTGTAAGCGCCCTGACCGAATTTTCCGCCCGCGTGCAGGTTCGTGAGCACAAGCTCGACTGCTGGCATCTTCCATTTCGGATGAACATCGACCGGAATACCGCGGCCATTGTCGCGCACCGA
>QHPZ01000078.1:2344-4254 GCA_003219225.1 Verrucomicrobiota bacterium
TCCAAACCTTCGAGTTTGTCAATCTGCGCGGCGTCGTACTTTTGCAGTTTGTCGACGACCGGAAGCTCGCGCTGACGAGTTTTGGTGTTGGAATTTTCGTCGTCCGAATCGGGGAGAACCGCGGCTCGCGCTGGCATCGCAAGAACGTAGCGAAGAGCGCTGAGAAAACAACTAATAATCTCGTGGTGCCGAGCGAGTTATTTGCACTATATCTTGAAGGGGAGGCCGCCTCCCGGCCCACCATATTGTGGTCGGCGTCCACGTCTCCTCGCGCCTGTTTTTTGCCCGCTTGACCGCACTGTTTTGCACCTCGAAAATTTCGTTTTCGATGCGGCTCCAAACGATTTCTGAAGCACGTTGGATTATCGCAATTCTCGCGTGCGTCGCCATCGCGAGTTGGTTCGTTAGCGCGTGGCTGGCGTTGCTATTTGTCGCGCTCATCGTCGGCACGATTTTATTTTTTCGCGATCCGGACCGCCATGTACCGGCAGACCCGAATGCGATCGTCGCCGCCGCAGATGGCACGGTGACAGAAATATCAGAAATCGAGGAAAGCCCGTTTTTAAAAACAAAAACGCGGCGAATCGGAATCTTCTTGTCGATCTTTGACGTGCACACGAACCGGGCGCCGATTGATGGGCGCGTCATTTACCGGCAGCATCGTGAAGGTCTATGCCTCGACGCGCGTCGCTTCGATTGCTCGGAGGCCTGGGCCGAGGTTGGCGACGACTTGAAGAAAGGCGACCGCTTCGGAATGATTCGCTTCGGCTCGCGCACCGAAGTATACTTACCGCTCACCGCGACCGTGCTTGTGAAAGTGGGTGATCACGTCAGCGCAGGATCGACAATTATCGCGCGATGGCCGGACGTATGAACGAACATCCTTCCAAAATTTATCTCCTGCCGAATTTGATGACGGCGGGCAATTTGTTTTGCGGCTTTACCGCCTGCCTGAAAATCCTCGAAGGCGCACTGGTTCAGGCGTCGAACCCCGTCGAGGCGAGCGATCTTTTTCACACCGCGATCTGGTGCGTGCTCGGCGCCTTCATCTTTGATTTTCTCGACGGACGCCTAGCGCGACTGGGTGGGAACGAGAGCGCCTTCGGCCGCGAATTCGATTCACTCGCCGATATTGTTTCGTTCGGTTTGGCGCCGGCGCTGATGGTTTACCGCGTCGTGCTGCAGGAATTTCCGCGCGCCTGCTGGCTGATCGCTTTTGTTTACCTGGCCTGTGGCGCATTGCGCCTTGCCCGGTTCAATACGGCGGCGGCCAATCACGAACGAGAAGGCAGCGCCAACAGCACGAAGAATTTTACCGGCTTCCCTATTCCTGCCGCCGCCGGCCTGATCGCCTCGATTACGCTATTTCTGCTCTGGCTGGCCGAAGGCGAGCACCGGCTCGGTTCGTGGAAGTTTGTGCTTCCGCCGCTGCTGCTTTTTCTGTCCTTCATGATGTTCAGCCAGTTCGAATACCCCAGCTTCAAAGCGATTAATTGGAAAACGAAAAAATCGATTCCGCGTTTTCTCGTCATCATTCTTATCCTCATCTTCACCGCCCTGAATTTCGAGTGGATGCCGGCGCTGCTCTTCCTCGCCTATTTGCTTTACGGCTTTCTCCGGCCCTGGCTTTCACGCGAATGGCGCCGCGAGATTGAGGAGGAAATTGGTGAAGAAGACGAGCCGCTCGAGCAAACGCCGTAGAATCGGCGGCTACAACGCGTTCAGCTTCGCCAACACTTCCGGGTCGCGCACGTCGGCCCATTCGCCGACCAGTTCAACGGCCTGCACTTTCTTGCCTGATTGCGCGAGCGCGCGAATGGCGTCCGTCAATTCGTATTCGCCACGCGGCGATCGTTCCAGCCTGGCCGTAAACGCGAAGATGGTCGGCCGAAATGCGTAGAGTCCAGCGT
>QHPZ01000079.1 GCA_003219225.1 Verrucomicrobiota bacterium
AAGCCGAATTTGAAGTAGCTCTCGAATTGTCGCCGGCCGATCTCGATCTTGCGCTCGCGAGGAAGCAGTTGATAGAGCGCGGCGCGGATCCGGTTGGTTCTGCCCCCGAATTGCGTCCAGGAATTTTCCATTAGCGTTTTGATCTCCACCAGATTCAGATGCGGGATGTAAGCTTTGCCCAGCATCGCACGGATGCTGGTTGAGCCGGTCTTAGGCACTTCGACGAAAATGCACTTGTGTTTGTGCGAGATCATCGCGCAGCGATTGCGTCTTCGGTTGCGAAGCGATAGCCGTGCAGCTCGATCTCGCGGGCAAACTTTTGTTCGATGATTCGGCGTTGCTCTTCAGTAAAAACGACCTGATACGGTTTGCGTTCAGTGCGGTATTCCGACTTGGCTCGGATACCGAGCGAGCCGTCGAACGGAATATTGAGTTGCGCAAGAATTTCGGCGAGCTCGGTGTTCAGGTTCTCATAACGCAGGACGCGGTCGACGATGATCTCGCGCCCGGAGCGGTCGGTGTAGCGGGGGAAGTTCACCGGGAACTTGCCGGTCGTGAAATATTGGTCGAGCGAAAGCGAGCCAGCCCGATGGGCGTGCATGTGATAATGGGAAAGCACTTTTTCCCAAGGATTTCGTTCGACGCAGAATTTGAAGTAGCTCCGCCAGACGCGAGCAGGCACGCGACTCTGCACGAGCAGGGCGGTCATGTGGTTGTAGAATTTCTTGCGCGCGAGAAAGTCTCTCCAAGCATCGCGTGGCCGGTTCGCGCCGCTGACGAGCTCGGGCAGGGGATTGAATCGGGCCGCGTAGTTGCGCGGGCAATGACCGTCCACCTCGGGCGTGATCGGCGTCACGACATCATGAGGGCCGCAGTGCTTCGAGAGGAAAACTTCGATGCTCGTACCGGCGGTCTTGGCCGTTTTGATGAAGATGAACTTGTGTTTGTGGGAAATGACCATCGAGGCGGCTGCCGCTTTTACCAAGGGTGATGAACAGGAAGAGATTTCTCGACTCCGCTTCGCTTCGCTCGAAATGACAAAAGGTTAATCTGGCGGCGTGACGGCGTTAAGCCGCGGGCTAGAATGAAAACCGTGCGATGATCTCGTTTCAAAAGCGGTTTCTCTTCGTTCATATACCAAAAACCGGAGGCAATTCCAGCCAAAGCGTGCTCGCGCACTACTCGGAGGACCAGATCGTGCGGCGACCGGGGCAGGATGGAATCGAACGATTCGGCGTCTCGAACCCAAAATACAAACTGAAGAAGCATTCGCCGCTGGCGGATTATCGCGCCGCTCTCGGCGAGAAACAATTTTCGCAGCTCTATAAGTTCGCCGCGGTCCGCAATCCGTGGGACCGGATGGTGTCGCTCTATTTCACGCCCATTCAGCGGAAGGAATGGGACCGAAAAACATTTAAGAAGACAATCGCGCGAGCTTTATCGGCGGCGGATTACTTGCGGCTGAACGAGCAGGACGCGGATCCGTTCGGCAACGTGCATCGCGTCATCCGCTTTGAGCAGTTGGCGGAAGATTTCCGCGCGGTCTGCACCGATTTAGAGATCGCGCCGGAACCATTGCCACGCTACAACCGATCCGAGCGCGAGCACTACTGCAAATATTACGATGACGAGCTGCGCGCGCTGGTGGCGGAGCGCTTCGCGCTCGAGATCGCGCGTTTTGGCTACACGTTCGATTAGATCGACAGTCGCGGCCGCGTCAGAGCTGGCCCATGATGATGCGTTCACCGTTAGGCTGGCGGAACCATTCGGGCAACTCGATTCCGCTCGCGACGATGCTCTCGTAGCAATTCTGGGTGATCGCGCCGCGGTGTGTGCTCTCGCCGAATACGGCGAAGTTTTTTTCGGTCACAAACAACCGGTGCTCGCGCAGCTTTGGGATCGTATCTTTCAGCTCATCCATCGCTTTTGCGTTGGGAAGCTCTTCCGGTAACCGGGTGAAGAGATAGCGAAGCACTTTTACCCTGAGGAGCTGGTGCAGCCAGATCTGAAACCAGGCTTTGCGTTCGAGAAGAACTTCTCCGGACGGGCTGACAATTTTGCCGGGGTAGAGCGCGCGTTTCGGCTCGGTCAAAGTGACGCGGCAGCGGCAGAAAAGGAGGCCGCTCATGTCGGGGGCCTCAACCGAATCGGAAATGAGTTGCTCGATTTTCGGCAGCGTTAGCCGAATCGGATATTTGTCGTCGATGCACCAATAAACCCATTCCTCGTCGTCGAGATCGGAGAGCAGCTCCAACACTGTCGCGCGGATGTTCTCCGGGGTCCGACGAAACTCGAGCCGATCGGTGGTCGGGCCGCGCAGCCTTTGATACGGCACGCGGAAGACGAATGGATGATCGGGCCAGAGCACTGCGTATTGCCGAATCATGTGCTCGGTGATCGCACGGAACCGGTCGCAGGTAAGAACGATCGCGTTCATTGGCGAAGCACGAACGCAGAGCAACCGCCGTTGCGCAAGATCGACAATCGGCGAAATCGGCCTGGCGCGAAAGCGCAAGCGCTGCCCGCGTCTGCGGTTCTGTTGACTTGTCCCCTTTTAAAGGGTTCGCGCGAGCGGCTTTCGTTAGACCTCGCGTCGAGCCGCATGCCCATATCAGGATTGCGCCGATAGGTGCTTTCAGTCAGCATTGCACCCGCATGCCCGAGGCCGTCGCGCCCCCGCCACTTCCCAAGTCGCAGCCGCTTTTTGGCCGGCGATACAGCACGATTTTGAAACTTCTTGGCGTCGGGGGGCTCGTGCTCGTGCTGCTGGTGCCGCTGGCGATGATTACCGGCGTGTTAAGCGAGCGGCTGCAGCGGCGCAATCAAGCCGTCGGCGATATTACCTCCTCGTGGGGCAGGGAACAGAACGTGATCGGCCCGGTGCTGGGGATTCCGTATCAATACCGATTCAAAACCGTGAAGGAAATGCCGGCTCCCGATGGCCGACTGGAGCGGCGCGAAGTCGAGGAGACCGCAACTGCGACGGCATTTTCTTCCTGAAGTGTTGAATGTCGCCGGCGATGTGCAGACGCAGACGTTGCATCGCGGGATCTACAATGCGGTCGTGTTTCGTGCGCAGGTGAAACTGTCCGGCCGGTTCGGCGTGCCGGATTTCGGCGCGCTCAAGATCGACATCAGGGATGTGCAGTGAAGGACGCCTTTGTCACGATCGCGGTGAACGATTTGCGCGGAACACGCGAAGGGATCGTGCTCGATTGGGGCGGAACGAACCGGCCGCTGCTCCCCGGTTCGCAGGTGCCGGGTTATACCACCGGCGCAACCACGCCGCTCGGCAGCGACAAACCGATCGGTGCGCCGGTGGATTTTTCCATCCCGCTCGATTTTAACGGGAGCGACGGGATTTTCTTCGCGCCGTTCGGTGTGCAAAATCAGGTGACGCTCAAGTCGAACTGGCCGGACCCGGCGTTTCGCGGCGCGTTTCTGCCGGCTGAGCGCTCGGTTCGCGCCGATGGATTCGAGGCGAAGTGGCGGGTCTCCTATTATGGCCGAGACTACCCGCAACAGTGGACTGGCCGCGGCGGCAATGAGCGGTTCAATACGAAATCAGTTTACGATTCCCGCTTCGGCGCGCAGTTCTTGTCGATCCTCGATGCCTATCGTTACTTCGAGCGCTCGATCAAGTACGGAGTGCTGTTTCTCGTCCTTGTTTTCACCACGTTTTTTCTCTTCGAAGTAACGGCGCAGCAGAAGATCCATCCGTTTCAGTATCTGATGGTCGGAGCGGCGCTTTGTTTGTTTTATCTGCTGCTGCTCTCCATTTCCGAATTCATCGGCTTCGGCGGGGCATATTTGGTCGCCGCGCTCGCATCGGCGGGGCTGATCACATGGTATTGTCGATTCTTTCTCGGCGGCGGAGTCCGCACTTTGATGATCGGCGCCGGTTTGGCAGGTGTTTACCTTTTCCTCTACATCACACTTCGTCAGCAGGATTACGCCCTGCTCATGGGCTCGATTGCGTTGTTTGTTGTCCTGGCAGTGGTCATGTACGTGACGCGCAAAGTCGATTGGTACGCGCGCGACGCGAGCTAGAACTTTAGGGTGAGCTGGCCGGCGACGAGTTGCTCGCCCACCTGAATAACCGAGCGCGGCGTCGACACGCCAGACGTTGTTGCCCCATTGAACACGCTCATCCTCGTCGCGCACGGCGCCGAAGAGTTGCTGGTTCCAGCGCAACGCGCAAAAAAGCTGCGGAGTAATTTTGTATTTGGCTTCAAGATAGTAGGCGAAGTTGTCGGCGTTGCCGATCCGCGGCACTTCAAAGCGCGTTTCGAAAAACTCCGCCCACAACTGCAATCTGTGCCAGGCAAAGGAGATGTCTTGCCCGAGAACGAGCTCGCGGTAGTCGCCAATGCTGCGACCAGCTGGAAGTGTGGGCGCAGCTTCAGAAAGCAAATATGGCCCCGCACTGGCGGAGAAACCGAGGTCCCACATTTCGTTCGGGCGAAAACCGGCCCGGCCGCTGAAGGTCGGATGTTCGAAACCGACGTTCGTGACGCTCCACGATTCGGGCCGGGAGGCGAGCGCCGCGTTCTTTATTTCGGCGGCGTAATCGAATTTGTCGATGGTGCCGGACACGGCAAACCCGCTGGCGTAACTTGGCCCCCAAATAATCGGCAGACGCAAATACTTATCCGAGTAATCCCCGCTGTCGTATTCGCCGACGTGTCCCCAAGCGAACAGGGCATCGACATTATACGGCGCGGCAGTGTCCCAGATTCCGGTAACATTTTCATACGGCAGCGGCGCGTTGATGAACGGATTGTCCAATGAAAAATGCCGCGGCACCCAGTTGACGACGAAGGTGGCGAATTTTCCGATTTGGAAACTGACCTGTGAATGGTCGAGTGGGGTGTAGCGAAGGAAATATTCATCGAGCCGGACCTGTGCGCCTTTGTCTGAAGGATCAAAGCCGCGATCTACACGAGCTTGTGCAAAGAAATAAAAATGACTTGTCCATTGGGCATCGAGGAAGATCGACAATCGCGGGTTAAACAGAAACTTGTCATCGCTCAAGATCAGCCCAGGCGGGCGTTGGTCGATGAAATAACCTTCCAGATCGAGAAGACCGCTCAGTTGCAATTGAAAATGGTTTCGAGAATCGCGGATGGACAACGCGTCGTTGACCTGATCGAGCAAATCGCCCCCGCGCGCGCTTTCGAG
>QHPZ01000081.1 GCA_003219225.1 Verrucomicrobiota bacterium
CGACGACGCGCAGCTTCGTGTTGTCAAACAAACAACGCGTGCTCCTCACAGATACGGTCGGGTTTCTGCGCAAACTCCCGCACACGCTGATCGAGTCATTCAAAGCGACGCTCAAGGAAGTGAGCGAAGCGGATTTGCTCATTCACATTGTCGATCTTAGCCATGCGCGCGTGGACGAGCAGATGGAAGCGGTCGATGCGGTGATCAAGGAGCTCGACGCCTTCGGCAAACAGACCCTGATCGTGTTCAACAAGATCGACAAGCTGGAAAACCGCGAACTGGTAGACGCGTATCTGAAACGCTTCCCCGGCAGCGTCGCGATCTCTGCGCGCGCCGGCGAAGGTGTTAACGATCTCGTGCGCGCGTTGCAGGATGCGCTCGCCTCCTGGCGCTTGCGCTCGCGCTTCCGAATTCCCGCAAGTAAAGCGGCCCTCATCGCCGAAATTTACCGGGTCGGTCACGTCCTCGAACTCAAATACGAAGGCGACCATGCGGTGATCGTCGCGCACGTCCCGCCCGAGCTAGCGCAGAAGCTCGAAAGTTTCGTGCAAGGTTAGGCGATCTCGCTGTTTGTCATCCCGAGCCGAGCGAGGAATCTCACAATCGAAGCACGCAGGACTCAACCGGGGCTAGTATGATCAATCAGCTTGTGGGGAATCATTCACTTCGTTCAGGATAACACGCAAAGAAGTATGACCGCGCGTGAGAGGACAAAAAAGCTGGTCGAGGTGTTGCCGCAGGTTTATCCGGGCGCGCACTGCGAGCTCGACTACCGCAACACGCTCGAGCTGTTCATCGCTACGATCCTCTCGGCCCAATGCACCGATAAACGTGTCAACATGGTCACGCCGGCGCTGTTCAAAAAGTATCGAACCGCGAAAGATTACGCACGCGCGCCAAAGTCAGAGCTGGAGAACGCGATCAAATCGACCGGTTTTTATCGCAACAAGGCAAAGAGCATCCGCGCGGCAACATCGACAATCGCGACAAAGTTCGGCGGCAAAGTCCCTGATTCGATGGACGAGCTGCGCGAATTGCCCGGTGTGGGACGCAAGACCGCAAACGTTGTCCTAGGCAACGCATTTCGTAAAAACGAAGGCATCGTCGTCGACACGCACGTCGCGCGTCTGTCGCAGCGGCTCGGCCTGACGAAACACACTGATGCGGAGAAAATCGAGCGCGATCTGATGAAGCTCGTCCCGCGCGAGCACTGGACGGACTGGAGTCACTGGCTGATCTGGCACGGCCGCCGCCGCTGTTACGCGCGCAAGCCGGATTGCGCCAACTGCGAGATTTTCCGGCTCTGTCCGAGCGGCAAAGTTTTCCTGCGGACCGGCGTGGCGCGAAAGGTCGACGACTAAACGAGGAGAATCAGCGCACCTCGGTTGGCTCAAGGTGACGCGACGGCTGAGTGTCATCCTCCTCGGCCTTTGTGCGCAGTCGCCTGAACTGTTCCTCGAGTCTTTTCAGGTCTTCGTCGGAAAGATCCTCAAGATCGACAAGTTCGTTTCGTGCGTTTTTCAGCGCCCGAATGACTTCGTCGAGTTTCAAATGCATCGCTTTGGCGTCGCGGTTCTGCGTGTTTTGGATGAGGAAAACCATCAGGAAGGTGACGATGGTTGTCCCGGTATTAATGATCAGTTGCCATGTATCCGAAAAATGAAAAGTCGGACCAGTCAGGATCCAGACTAGGATAATCAGCAGCGCCCCGGCAAAAGCCCAGGCGCTTCCCAACATCACCGAAGAATGGCGGGCAAAAACACGAAAGGCGTCGCTGACCACGCAAAAGAAGTCACGCTTTTGTTCATGCTCCCTGAGCTTTTCCGTCTGAGTCACTCCCCGCATGTCACTTTATTTTCGCACCCGATTTGTCGCCTGCGCGCATAAGATCGACAATCGCGCGTGCAACCGTTGGGAATCCATCTCAATCTCGACGACGCCTGGCCGGCAAAGCCACTCGGGCTTGCCGAGGTTGACGCGCGGCAGTGGGGGCCGCAGTTACGATTTTGTGCGTCGGCGCGATTAGTCGAAGAGTTTTACCGCCAGATCGAGGCGCAGCTCGCGCCTTTTCTCGTCTATGGCTCGGGCGACTTTCATTATCTCACGGCGTTGTGGCTCCGGCGTGTTTCCGCACCGGTCATGGTGATTTCGTTCGATAATCACCCGGACTGGGCGATCACGCCGCCGCGCTGGGCGGCTGGCGGCTGGATCAATCGCGCGATCGAGCTGCCGCACGTCCAACGCGTGAGCGTATGGGGTTGCGGCAATTTCGAATGCTGGTGGCCGCATTCAATTTTGGGCAACCGCCACGCTGAACGCGCGGGCGAACTCGACGTACATCCCTGGGCCGACGATCGCCCGCCGAAAGATCGACAACGTCGCGGCGCGATTCTGCGCGAGAATTGGCGCGAGCATTTCGACAATTTCGCGAGCGAGCTGCGCGGTCGCGACGTTTACGTGACGATCGATCTCGATTGCCTGCGCGCCGAGGAAGCAATCACAAATTGGGAAAACGGCCGCTTCACGATTGTCGATGTTGCGTGGGCGCTCGGGAAATTGCGCGAATCGGCGCGCATTGTGGCCGGCGACATCTGCGGCGCCTATTCACCTCCGGTGTACGCGCGGTGGAAACAACGTTTCGCCTCGGAATGGGATCACCCGAAACTCAAACTGCCCAGCCCGCATGAAATTCAAAAAATTAACTTCGCCGCGCTCGAACAACTCTGGCCGGCGTTGACCGCGCAGCACCTGTAGCGGCGGTCTATGACCGTCGCATTAATTCGTCCGACGCTCATAGAGCGCCGCTACAAACAGCAGATCACGTCGAGGAGACGAGCGCCACCCCGACCGTAATCAACATCGCGCCAATCGTCAGCCGCAGAGTCAATTTTTCGTGCAACACAACCGCAGCCGCGACGCTGATCATGATTACGCTGAGACCTTGAAACGGGTAAAGGTAACTCAGATCGAAGCGCTGGAGCAGCCCGAGGTTGAGAAGAAATGAGATCGTCATCGTCACGATTCCGCCGGTCAGGATGAGAAGAGTCTTGCGATCACGAAATCCGGCCGTGCTCGACAAGGTCATGGCGCGCTTAAAGAACAGCTGACCGGCCACGAACGTCGCCAGCCAAACCACGATAAGAACGAACGACCACAAGGTCACAGGCGTTCCTCCAGTTCGGCCGCAGGTCTGGCGACGACGACCAGACCGATAACTACCAGGGCAATGCCGCACCAGCGTCGCGGCGAAATCGCTTCCGCGAGAATGAGCCAGCAACTAATCGGCACCAACACGTCGACCGCACGCGAGAGCGGAAATGCAATCGAGAGAGGAATGTATTTGAGCACATAGAGCCAGATCACGAGGTCGAGCATGATGATGATGATCGCCGACCAGATAAACGGCGAGACCAGACTGGTCACGCCAGTCCACGACCATGGGTGCGAGAGATCCGCCGTCGCCGACGCGCCCACCTTGAGCAGCAATTCGTAAGCAACCACGCAGATGACATTCAGTCCCAGCTGCAGCCAGGGGTTGAAAAAACCGGAAGGCCGAGCTCGCGTTGTCTGTTCTGTCATGTCGAGCGAAGTCGAGACATCTCTTACTCTCGCGTGCGAAGCGAGAAAAAACGAATCAAACAGTTAGGAGCCCTCCACTCCGCTCCGAATGACCCTGAAGAGGGCACGTTGAACGCGATTGGATTCAAAGCTCGTGCGCGTTCGGGAACTTCCGCAGGACCGGATCGTGTCGCGTCGGGCCGAGAAATTTCAGGGCGAACCGGAACAGCGGGTTTAGCGAGCGGCGCGTGTGCCGGACGTAAAGATCGAGCGGCGCGATCTCGTGGCGAAGATGCAGCTTGGGATCGTAGTTGAGCGGGCCGCTGACATACCAGCGCAGCCCCTGCGCAATCGCCCAGCTGATCACGTCGCGCATCGTGTAGAAATAAAGATGCAAATCGAGCGCGACGCTGTAATCGAGCCCGAGGCATTCGTCGTAAATCGTGTCGCCGCAGACGAGGCAAAGGCTGAACGCAATGATCCGACCTGATTGTCGCCAGACAAAGAATCGCGCCCGGTCAGGTATCTCGCGCCCGATCGCACAGAAAAATTCTTTCGTCAGGTGCTCGAACTTCATCGGCGAGCGCTCATGCACCGCGAGGTAGAGCGGATAGACTTGATCGACATACGGCGAAATGTCGGTGAGCACCTCCATGTCGATCTTCGCCGCGCTCTCCGCTTTGCGGAATTTTCGGCGCAAACTTTTCCGGGTTACATAGCCAATCGTTTGCAGATAGTGATCGAAACTTTCGTGCTCGATTGACAACCGTGTCATCGGCATGCTCGGCACGCGCGCGAAACCAGCTTCAGTCAGAACTCCGAGCGTCGGCCGGTATTTAGCCGGGAAATCTTTGAACACAATCAGCGAAGCTCTGTTCTGCCGCGCGTAGCCCGGCAAAACATCGCGCAGCGCTTTTGCGATCCACATCTCGTCTTCCGACTCGCACGCGCCTGGCTCGCCCGCGCCCGCTGCGCACCCGACCATCAAAACCCGCATGGTCAAAAATCGCGGAAACTCTTTGCGGACAAGATCGACAATCTCGCGGATTTTCCCCGGCACGCCTTCGATCAAATTCTGCCGAACAAAAAATATCGGCTGAACCCCGCGCGCTTTTCCCAACGCGTCTTCGAGCAGTAAATACCGATACTCAAACTCATTCGCCAGCGTCCGCTCAACGATCTCGTAGAAGCGATGGTCCTTGCATCGGCCTGCGAAGGCGCGTTTCCAGACATCGGAGCTTTGCAGGTCCGATAGCTTTAGGATTTTCGCGGTGCCTTCGGCAAAGGGAATGACGGCCTCGGCATGTTGAATCGTGCCTATCGCCATTATTTACTTGGACGACGCATGGAATATGGAGGCCGCGCTGCGGATTCGAATTTTTTCCGCGACGTCTGCAGCTTTATCGTCGCAGGCCTAGTGTAGCTTCATGGAGCTTTTCCGCTGTCCGGATAAGCGCGTCGATATTCTTTTGCCGACCAATTCCAAGCGATTGCGACACGTTGTCGAAGCGATCGGCACCGAGGTGATCCCTCAGGGCACGTAAGACGTTCGCATGGTCAAGCATAGCTTCCCCGTCCGTTTGCTCGGTGAAGACAAGGAGGTTGACAAGCGCCGCTTCTTCACCGCGGCAGGCTGCATCGATTGCTTCACGATACGCGACCGTGAGCATGGCAGCCGCCGCAGTGCAAAACAGTGCGCCAGCGAATTTCCAAAGAGCGATCACGGAAAGATCGCCCTAGGAGCTGTCGTTGAGAACACATGCATGTAACCAAATCGCGTCCGCGAGGCGCCACTGGCATCTATCACCGGCTGTGTTTTCGTGTTGTTAATAATGTCCCTCATCCTGCTCCAGCCTCTCAGGTCATCGGAAACGACACATCCTGTTCCCCAGTACGGATGAAGTCGAAGCAAGCCACGCCCATAGCCTTTGTCATCGCGAGGTCGAGAGTCCAATGCGTCGAGCGCCCACACGCCTATGCCAGAAGCTTGCAACCGGTCCAAGTCCGTCCATTCGTTCGGATCTTCAGTGTACTTTCGATTAAGTATCTCGTACTGTCCGCGAGGTATTGGACCGCCTTGCGTGGTTTCATAAGTGGGATTGTTGTTCATTTTCGTTTCTTGGGTTCCCGAGTTTGCCCGGACAGTTACAGTGGCACCAGTGTCGCGATCTGTAACCGTCAAGAGCCCCTGCTGAACATTAAAATAGGCATCGACTAGCAACCCGAACGGATCCGTGAGTCGTACCGGGTCGTTGGCAACATAGGAATATAAGTTTAGCCCACCGGTTTCTCCGATCGGATCTCGACTCAACCATCTACCCAAATCGGGATCATAAGCCCGATAGACTCCTAGATCGAGATTGCTCGAGCCGTGGCGATACAGCCCGGTGAAGTTGAAATCCGGTAGAGTGGTATTGATCACGGTGGTCGATCTTCCCCAGGGATCGTAGTCAAAACGAGCAACAAGGGTGCCATTGGCTTTCATCATTTCCCGGATCGAGCCGAGATGATCACGGAAGTACAAATACTTCGTTGTGCCGATGTACTGGCCCTGCGCATAGGCGAAGAGCGTCACGGCATCATTGGCATCGCGGAACTCGCTCTTATCATTGCCGCACCAAACGAATTTGCGCGTGGAGGTGACTGAGCCGTTGGCCTTCTCCACGATCTTTACGCATCGGCTCAGCCCATCATACGTAAACTCACTCCGGTTGGTCGTGCCGGTGTAGTTGATCGCTACCAATTGATTGGCTCCGTCCCATTCGAATGTGCGCGTGCCGCCGTCGCTCGTGATGCTCCCATTGGAATCATAGCTTAGCGTGCGATTCACTCCTCCGCTCTGCGACACGATCTCGTTCACGTTGTTTGGTGTCGAAGTCGTGGTGACCGTGCCGATCTTCTCGGTGATCCGGTTGGAAGCCAGGTCGTAGCCGTAGAGATAATTTGTGATTACATTGTTGTTGTTGGCGTTTTTAAGCGGTGCGCGCGTCAACTGATCGGCATTGTCATAGACGAGATCGTAGCGTTGCGGCGCCACCGGTAAGAGGCCGGGGTAATTCTTCGTCCAAGTCTTGATCTGGCCTTCATCATCGTAAGTGTAATCAAACTGCGACAGCAACGCGCTCGTGCTGGTCAGGTTTTTGATCTGCTGGAGACGTTTGTCCTCGAGATTGTCGAAATAGAGGTAGTTAGTCGTTGCGCCGCCGGGATAGGCGAGCGTCTGGAGCCGGTTCGTGACCCCTACATAGGTGTAGACAAATCCGCCGAGCTTGTTCGTATTGCCACTTAGTCGGCCGAGGCTGTCGAACGCCCACGATTGTGAATTGGCGGCGCCGTTGATCGAGCGGTTGATCACCCGCCCGAGTTCATCGTAGCCGAAGGTGATGATGTCATTGGCGAGCGGACCGTCGATACTCCCCAACTGGCCTGCGCCCAATGTCGGGGCAGGCGGGATTGCGTTGTAGCTGTACACGGTTGGCCCTGAGCCGTCCGTCATGGTCGAGACGCGGTTGTAATTCGGATCGTAAGTGAAACTGACCGATGGCGTCGGCGGATTGAGCGGCTGATCGTTTGTGTCCGTGTAGGTGATTTGCTGGATGTTATCGTCGGCGAAATAGGTGTAATTCGCTCTCTGGTTTTTCGCGTCGGTTGCCGATTTCAATCGACTGCTCGCGCCGATCGTGTTCGCAGCGCTTTGCCCGTCGTAGAGGTAATTGATCGTGGTGTTGTCGAAGAAGACCTTTTGGTAAACGCGTCCCTGCAAATCTCGATTGAATGTTGTGATCTGCGGGGGAGTCTTCGGATCGCTAATCGTCGCCAACTGGCCACAGCTGCACCAGCCAAACTGCGTCGTTCGATTGAGCGGATCGGTGATCGAATCCATCTGCCGGTTCGCATTGTAATGACGCGTCGTCCACAGACCGCGCCGGTCCTTGCTCTTGGTCAGGTCGAGAATCGTCACCACGCCCTGGCCAAAATCCTGCGAGTATTGGTACTGCTCAGTCGTCCCATCTGGGTAAGTCACCTGCGTCGGTCTATCGAGATTGTCGTAATCTGTCGTAACAGTGTAGTTATCGGAGTCAGTTACGGTTCGCACTCGGTTTGCACTGTCATAACTTAAGCTTGTCACGGCCGAGATGCTATTGAACGGCGGGCTAGTGATCGATGTGAGATAGCCAATCGGATGCCCGGCGCTGCCGTCGCCGTAGCCGAACGTCGTGATTTCATGTTTCGCGTTCTCCCGCGTCAGAACTTGCCCATACGTGTTGTAGGTGGATGTCGTTACCTGGCCGGCGGCATCTGTATCGGTGAGCGGCTCATGCAGCGCGTTGTAGACGAACTTACGCACCAGTTCGTTCGCGCTACCGGTCGTCTGCCGAATTTCCAGTAGGTCGATGTTGTTGGTGTCGTAAACGTAGCTCATCACGCGTCCGATCGGATCAGTAGATTTCGTGACGCGTCCAAGAGTGTTGTATTCGTACTGTGAAAGCTGCGTGCTGCTGTCACCGAGAATGCGCGCGACCTGAATCGGGTTAGCGCTTGGCCCGGTATGATTGGTGTCCGACTGCCCGATATAAGCGTACCAGACCCGGTTCTCCAACGGCGCCTTTTCGCTCGCGGCAATTCCCGACAACGTGCCGCCGGCGTTGTAGGCCCAATGTGTGATCCGTGCCTTGGTGTAATCATAAACGCCATTGACCGGCGGATACAGTTCAATCGCCTTCTTGTCCCAATAAAAACTGTTCGCCACATCGAGAGCCGAGTTGGTCATACCGGCAGGCGCAACGGTTTCTGTCGCGCTAATGCCCGGAGCATTGTCGCGATACTCGACGCGCTCTTTCCCAGTGAGCGGGTCAGTCATCTCAATCCATTTATTGGTTCCAGACTCGCCGGTGGCGAAAGTCGTCGTTCCGTAGGGAGTCGTTAGTGAATCAATGAAACTAGTGCCGGTTGCGTAATGAAATTGCGATTGGATCCCGATTTCATCTGTGATGCTCGTCAGTTGTCCATTCGTGTANTCCGTTACCTTCGTGATCTTCAGTGGATCATCCATCAATTCATAGGAGAGTGTCGTGACTTGGCCAAGCGCGTCCGTAAGTGTGATAATGCGGAAGCTGCCATCGTAACCAATCGTCACCGGGTTGCCCGCGGGATCGACAACTTGGGTCATGAAAACTTTGCGCGGGTAAGAACTCGAACCGTCGCTCAGATTGAAAACCTGTTTCGAGCCATCAGGCAAACGCTTTTCGTAGCTGGTCGAACCAGTGCGCACGAGCAGAGCCTGACTCTGCGGATCGGGGAGATAGCTCTGGGAGCTCGAATTGAATCCGGAATAAATTTCTGCTCCGCCTCCTGGAACATAAACGGCGGCATTGGCCAAAGCATTGTTCGGGTCGTCGGCAATGTACGAAAGCCAACTGAAAGTCCATTTCGGTCCCAAGTTCGAGTAGGTGAACGTCTGCGGCTGCTGACTTTCTCTTTGATTGTAGGTGACGGTGAAATCGATCGCTGGTCCCCGCGGGGGCGTGTAGCCGATCGGCGTGTCTTCAATATTCAGGCTGGCCAGCATTGAATGCGCACTGAATTGCGCCATTCGGTCGGAATGACAACCTTTGCATTGATTACCCCCGCTTTTGCGATCGCAACGTTTCGTGTAGGGCGGAGTTGTAACCGTTACTATCATCGGAACAGGAATGTCAGTCCAGCCGTGCGGGCAATCCGGCAGCGATCCCACATAAACAATCGATGACGAGCCAATCACGGCGAGATCAAGCCGCGTCACGACATAAAGGCCGTTCAACGTCGTCGACGCATGGTAGACCGCCGGAAAATTAGTGACTGGCGTTGCAACAGCCGTGCCGTTGTCACCGGATGCGGTAAAACGGTAGGCATAGCCCTGCCCACACTCAGCATCGATGACGGGATTGCAGCCGATTACAACATCGTAAGGCGTGCCTGCGCTAAGCCCCGAGTATAGAACGTTGACACTGTGCAATTCAGCCACGTCCTCACCGTCGCAATACGTCGCGATATGTGTATCGGTCTGCGCCAGCATCACGCCACACCACAAAAGCTGCGCCGCCAAATACGCCAACAGCTTACCTCGCATATACCGAACCAGCAGCCGCGAGTGCGGACAAGCTGCTCTAAAAACATCCGCTTCGTGCCGCAACCTAGAGCGGCCGAGAGCGGCGCGACCGATCGCAGCAAAATCTAATTCATGTCCGACAGGAGCCGTGGGGCGGAACCCGCTGAAGTGAATTTTCATTTGCTGCCGATTCAACTCCAAACCGCGTCGCGGACACAATCCGAAACGCTTCAAAGTTGTTCACAGCAATTCACAATCGGGCGGCGTTGTCCGACATCGGTTCGCGAAGGTTCTATCGCGAAAATCATGATGCATGTTCGCCACGGCCAACCGGCGGTTCCGTCGATCGATCTTGGCCGTCGACGTTCTGCACTTGAAGGACGCCGCTGCGAATGTGGAGGTCGCGCTGGGGATTGGGGATTTCGATGCCGGCTTCGCGCAGATATTTTTCGATCAGATAATTAAGGTCGCTTTTGAACCGGCGGGGGCGATAGCTCATTTCCTTGCTCCAGACGACGAGCTCAAAGTCGATCGAGCTGCCGCCGAATTTTTCCAGGAACGCGTTCGGCGGCGGGTCGCTGAGGGCGGCCGGATGTTCGCGGCCCGCTGCGATCAGTGCCTCGCGCACTTTGTTCACGTCGCTGCCGTAAGCGACGCCGACCGGGACGCGAAAGCGGACGCGCGGATCGCCGTAGGTCCAGTTGGTGACGGGCGAATCGATGAATTTCGTGTTCGGCACGATCATGGCGATGTTGTCGTTGGTCATGATCACGGTGCTGCGGGCGCGGATTTGCTGCACCTGTCCGGCGATACCTGCGACCTCGACGCGGTCACCGATCGTGATCGGGCGCTCGGCCAGGATCACGAGGCCGCTGATGAAGTTGCTCGCGATATTTTGCAGGCCGAAGCCGACACCGACGCCGACCGCGCCGGCGAATACGGTGAGCGCGCCGAGATGGATCCCGGCGTTATCAAGCACGATGAAAATGCCGACGATCAGGACAATGTTAGCGACAATCTGCGAGATGGCGTACTGCAGCGAGCGATCGAGTCCGCTGTCGGCGAGGAAGCGATTGAAAAGGAAACGTTTGGTGCGCGAGGAAAACCAGAACACCACCATCAACAGTCCGATGAGCAGGAAAAGCTGAACCAGACTGAGGTGAATCGCGGGCAACGGCGCGCTCCAAGCCAGCGGGATGCCGGCTGAATTGATCGCGCTGACGGTGAAAAAGACGAGCGCGGCCAGGCTGAGGATCGTCGTTGCGACGTTGATGATGTTGGTGTCGATTTTGAACCGGGCGAGAAACCGCCGCACCGCTTTGCTTTGGAGCACCCGCGCGATGAAAAGTCCGAGACTGAAAATGATCGCGAACGCGATCAGCCCGAGGAAAGAAATGTAATTGCCGCCGACGTAAAAAAGCGGCCGCTCCAGAAGCGTCAAATTCACCTAACTAGTCTGAGCGCATTGGCCAGCTTCGCAACCGCGAAGCTCGCTAATGCGGAAGCAGTCGTCCGCTAACTCTCTGGCGGTGTAGCGCCGCCGCTTCCGCCGCCGCCGCCTTGCTTGGCGCGTTCTTCGATGTAGCGGATCACATCGCCGACGGTCTGCAATTTCTCGGCGTCTTCGTCCGGAACTTCTACTCCAAATTCTTCTTCGAAAGCCATGACCAGCTCGACAATGTCGAGCGAGTCGGCGCCCAAATCTTCGATGAAAGATGCCTCCGGCGTGACCTGTTCGGGGTTCACCCCGAGTTGCTCGACGATGATGTCTTTGACCTTCTCTTCGATTGACTTGTCGGCCATAAAATTTCTTTGGGTTGTGAGCGCAAGGCTTACCCCACGCGCCAGCCCATCGCAAGCAAAAGAATTCTCGATTTTGTGTCTGTTATTCCGAGCGAACTCGAAGTATCTCTGATCCTTAAATTATTAACAGCACGAGATGTCTCGACCTAGCCTGTCCTGAGCGAAGTCGAAGGGCTCGACATGACAAGAGCCCGCGGTTGACGTACAAGACGAGCATGCCTCCTGAGACCGCCGACCTGCTCGATTTGGCCGATCTCAAAATGTTGCCGGCTTGGGTGAAAGAACCCCCGCCGCAGGCATATCGCGAGTTCGAAGGCGAGACGGAGGAACGGCCGGAGCGCCGCCGTCGCGAACGTCCTCCGCGGCACGATCGTCGCCGGCGGGATCGACACGATACGCAGCGCCCGCCGCCGCCGCGTCAGAGACAAGAGCGCGTCCGCCCGCCGCCGCGCCCCCTTGAGATTGAGATTCGGTTTTTGCCGCAGCCGCGCGTCTTCGAAGCCGTGGCCGCGCAGATCAAAGGAGAAACGCTCGCGTATTCCCTTTTTTCGTTGGCCCGTTTGTTCCTGCAAAAGCCCGAGCGATACGACGTGCGATTGACTGCGAAACCCGAATCGCCGCTATATCAACTCGGCGAAAATGGCGCGATCGCGGCGGACCGGCAATTTCTCGCGAACAACGCGTTTCGTTTTGCGCAGAACGACTTTTACAGAATCGACGTCACGCAGTCGGAGCCGATCAAGGGCAATTTCACCAGCGTCGCGCGCGATCCGTTGAGCCGCACCTTGCTCGGCCCGCCAAATTATCACACCTACCAGCCGCGCCTGCGCACCCTCTACGAACAGCGCTTTAGCCGCCGGATGAGTTTTGCTGATTATCAGCGCCAGATTGAAATCGTGAGCGATCCGGCGCTGGTCGAGAAATGGAAGGAAGAAGCGCGCACGGTGACAACGTTCACGACCATGAGTGAGGAACCACAGGTCACCTTCAATAACGCGACCGAAGCGGAGAAACATTTTCGGCAAAAACATCTGCCTGCGCTCATCCGCACCGCGGAGGAAGCATTGATCGACGGCGGCACGAGCCGAGCCCTGGCCGACCGACTATTGCGCCGCCGGATCGAGGACGCGTGGTCGGCCGAGACGCGTTCCCCGACGAAAATGATGCAGGAGTTGGCCGGGCGATTGCGCGAGCGCGGACTGCACGTATTCCGGCACCGACGCGGTATGCTGTTCGTTTCACCGGTTCGGCCGCGCCCTTTCGCGCATGAGGAAACCAGCGTCTCAGCGCACGTCAAAGCGATCCTCGAGGCGATCGCCACGAATCCGCAGATCAATCGCAAGGATTTGGCCGACAAATTGATTGTC
>QHPZ01000080.1:0-5981 GCA_003219225.1 Verrucomicrobiota bacterium
TGGGAGCCGACAGCGAATCCAGCCGGCACGATTCCCTTGAGCGGTTTGTCGCGCGCCGCCATCGTGGCGATGATTGTCGCGACTATTTTCCTCGGCATTTATCCGCAGCCAATTTTGCGGGCGCTCCGGCCGCAAGCTGGCCAAAGCATCGCCGCAAGATCGACAATCACCAGGTAGGGGCGCCGCGCTGCGGCGTCCGCGGACAGCGCAGCGCTGTCCCTGCCAACCTAGTCGCTCAACTCCACATTCCAGTAGGCAAGATCGACAAAGTGCCGCCAGCTTTCGTGCTGCGGCGACGCGAAGGTGACCTGCACGAACGGCCGCCATTTCGGCCGTTTTGGTTTGCGGATCAGGGTCATCTGCGCTTCGCGCGGCAGCCGGTTGCCCTTGCGCGTGCGCGGCACCACGTGGTCGAGGTTCAATTCGCTGCGATCGAAAATCTCGCCGCAGTACTGGCATGTGTTCTTGTCGCGCTCGAATACGTTGTGGCGCGTAAACTTTACCTCCTTCTTCGGCAGCCGATCGAAAAAGAGCAGCACGATCACGCGCGGCACGCGGATTTTCCACGAGATGGTGGTGACCATCTCATGATCTGGCGCGGTTGCGGAGAAATCGCGCCAACTTTCGAAATCGTGGGTCAGAAAATTGTTCACCTCGTCGCCTGAAACGACATGGGCGTGGCCGGCATAAACGAGAGCAAACGCGCGCCGGGCGGTGCAGATATTGACCGCCTGCCAGAGCCGGTTGAGCACCAAAACCTGACTATTGAGCAACGAGTGCACTGTCGGGATATCCCAGCGTTGAGGGGCGACGGCTTAACACGTCGAGCGCCGAAAATCGCGCGACGGTATCACTCGCATTTTTCCTTGTCAACGAAGCCGCCGTCTGGCTAGCGCGTCGCGATGCCGTGGATGGAGAGGCGTTTGGCGCGCCTGCTTGGCCGCTCTCGCTCATCGACTGCGCCAGCCGCATCGCCAAGATGCGCTTCCTCGGCGGGCAGAAATTCTTTAAACCGACTCTTGTCGATCGCTTTCATGAAGGCTTCGTATGGCGAAACGATGCCTTTTTCCAGCAGGACAAAGATGGCTTCGTCCATGAATTGCATTCCCTGGGCGCGCCCGGAGATGATTACGTCCTGAAGTTTATGGGTTGCGCCTTCGCGGATGATCGCGGCCACGGCCGGATTAGCAATCAGGATTTCATTGACGGCCACTCGGCCGGGGCGATCGCACCGCTTCAGCAGCAGTTGCGCGACGACGCCGCGCAGCGAGTTCGCGAGCATCGCGCGCGCCTGGGCCTGGCGATCGGCCGGAAAAACGTCGACCATGCGGTCGACGGTCTTGCGCGCGTTGTTCGTGTGCAACGTCCCGAAGACGAGTAGACCGGTCTCAGCCGCCGTCAACGCGAGCGAGATTGTCTCCAGATCGCGCATCTCCCCAAGCAGCACGATGTCGGTGTCCTCGCGCAGCGCGGCCTTCAGCCCGTCCGGAAACGAGCGCGAGTCGGTCGGCACCTCACGCTGCGTGATGGTGCTTTTCTTATTATCGTGCACGAACTCGATCGGCTCCTCGATCGTAACAACGTGCCGCGAAAACTTCTCGTTGATGTAATCGATCAGCGCCGCTTGCGTGGTCGTTTTGCCGGAGCCGGTCGGGCCGGTCACCAGCACGAGACCGCCGCGAAGCTCGGCAAATTCCTTTACCACCACCGGAACACCCAGTTCCTCCAGACTCGCGATCTTCGTCGGAATGAGACGAAAAGCGGCCGCGTAACCGTTGGACTGTTTAAAGTAATTGGTGCGAAAACGTGAGGCCGCATCCATTTCGTAGGCAAAGTCGAGATCGCCGCCCTTTTCGAAGTTCTCCCAGCTCTGCGCCCCGCAGATCTCGCTCAGCATGCGCTTCGCTTCGTCGTGGCCGACCGGCTCATCGCGAATCGGCACGATATCGCCATGCCTGCGCATCTTCGGCGGCTGACCTTCGCTGATGTGCAAATCGGAGCCGCTCTGTTGCACGATGACGTTTAGGAATTGATCGAGGTAAGGCATGGCAGAAACCGCGGATTACATTTTTAGGTGCTGGCGCACCATCGCCTTTTGGTCGGCGCGTGCGTGGGTTTCCTCGGCGGTGATGAGGCCCTGTTCGTAAAGATCGATGAGCGAATCATCCATCAAGCGCATGCCTTGTTTTTTGCCGGTTTGAATGATGCCCGGCAGCATGTAGGTCTTGGATTCGCGAATTACGTTCGCCACCGCGGGCGTGTTGGTGAGCGTCTCCAGCGCCAGCACACGGCCACTGCCATCCGCGCGCGGGACCAACTGCTGACTGATGATGCCGCGCAATGACTCGCTGACCATGGCGCGGATTTGCTCCTGTTGATCCGGCGGAAAGACATCGAGCAATCGGTCAAGGGTACGGGACGCATTACCGGTGTGCAGTGTGGCCATGACCAGATGGCCAGTTTCTGATGCCGTGATGGCGAGCGAAATCGTCTCTAAATCGCGCATTTCACCCACCATGATCACATCCGGGTCCTCGCGCAGCGACGCGCGTAAGGCTGCGCCAAATGATTCGGTGTGCGTGAACACTTCGCGCTGACTGACGTGGCAATTCTTTGAGCTCAGCATGTATTCAATCGGGTCTTCGAGCGTGATGATGTGGTCACGGCGTTCCATGTTCACCTGCTCGATCATGGCTGCGAGCGTTGTCGATTTGCCCGTGCCGACTGAGCCGGTCACAAGGATCAGCCCGTTCTGATAACGAGTCAGCAGTTTGAGGTGCTCGGGCAGCCCCAGCTCGTCCATCGTGCGCACCTTTGTGTTGATGACCCGGAAAACAATTTCAATTCCGAGCCGCTGGCGAACCACACTGGTGCGGTAGCGCGCAAACTGGTTTTGGTAAGCGAAATCCGAATCGCCGCGAGTGTTCAGTTCCTCCTTGTAGTTGTCCGGCATGAAACTCTCGGCCAAAGCCGTCGTCTGCTTGCCGGTGAGCAGCGGCGCGTCCGGCCAGATCGGCTCCAACATCCCGTGCATGCGCCAGATCGGCGGCGCGCTTACCGCCAGATGCGGCTTGCTGAAGTTGTGATCGCATGAGCGCAAATAATTATGCGGCGCAGCCCGCACGTAAACCCGAAAAGAACTTTACCACTTCCGCGGCGGCGGCGTTTTTGCGCCGGAACCAAAGAGCCGGCTGCGGATAAGATCGACAATAACCGGCCGGGCAAACGACGCGGCAATTTTCAACGCGCCGAGGACGAATCCCGCTTCCAGCAGCCGGTTTTTCGGTTTCCCACCGGTCCGAGCGCTGACGTAAATCTTTTTCCTGCGTGCCGGTAACGTCACAATGAGAATGCCAACCGCCGCCGCCGCCGCGATCCAGAGAATGGTTTCACGCCGAAACGACTGCCGGACTTTTCTCGGAAAATCCAGTTCGTAACGCAGCCCGCGCAAATCGCTCGAAACTACTTCACGCGAGCGCGCAATCTCCTCGGTCAACTTTTCGGTTGAGTCGTTTTGCCCAGTTCCTTCAGCCATTCGCGGTCCTTTTTCAGTTCAGAGGCCGTCGCACGAAACAGCGGTCTTGTCACGCGGTCGCGTGCGACAAAAAGAAAAATCAGCGCACCGACAAAATGCAGCCCGGCGGCGCCGAGCGCGATCCAGAGCCAGGAAACGCGCGCGAGATGCGCCACGCCCGCGATTGCGCTCACGATCAGGAACACATAACCAAAAGCGAAAAGCATGATCGCGGCGACCAGACACGCCGCGAGCGCGACCAGTTGCGCCAGGGCGGCTTTTGAATCGAGCGCGACTAGCGCCCAGCGATTCTGGAAAAAACCCGCTAGCGCGCTCGTCAGTGCAAGCAGGTTATCGAGTAGACCGGCGTGCCCCGCAGGATTGCGGGAGCGACTGCCTTCTTCAGCCATTTAGCGCAACTCGATCAACGCCGAAAGATCAAACCCAGGATGAAACCGATCCCGAGTGCCGTAAAGATCGCCTTGGTCGGATTCTCCCGCACATATTGCTCGGCATCTTCCTGGATGGTGCGCGCGCGACTGCGCGCTTCGCCCCACGCTTCCTCGGCGCGGCCACGGGCTTCGCCCCACACTTGTTCGGCCTTATCGCGGTACTCGCCCGCGATTGAGCCGGCCGCGGCTCGTAAATCTTCGGCCGCTTTGCGCGCATGCCGTTTGCTGCTCTCCAATTTGTTCTGCGCGTCGGTTGTTCCTTGTTCGTTTTCTTCAGCCATTGGTGTTCTCCGGTTAAATTTCCTCCAATATCCGTGCGCAACGTGTTTGAGCAAACGTTGCGCTGCTAATTTTTCGTCCAAAAGGAGAAACGGAAGTCACACCCGCAGCGGACGTTAATTCGTTAAAGCGTCGCAGCGTTGAAGCGAGCCCGCTTTAACGGTTGAACGTGACGCGGAGCGTGCTCATTGCTCGCGAAAGATGATGCGCGCCTTGGTCAGATCGTAGGGCGAAAGTTCCAACGAGACTTTGTCGCCCGGCACAATGCGAATGAAATGCTTGCGCATCTTGCCCGAGATGTGCGCGAGCACATTGCGCTGCCCGGCCAGATCGACGCGGAACATCGTGCCCGGCAACACTTCGGTCACCGTACCTTCGGTTACGATCTGTTCCTCTTTCGGCATCGGGCCGAAATATAACCGCGCGCGCGGACGCCTCAAGAGCCACGGCCCTGCGAGGCCCTCAACCTCGTATAGCGAGGCGGCTGCAGATTCTCGATCTTACTGAAACTGGTCGAGCGACACGGTCGGCAAATATTCGCCCAGCTCCTGGCGTTTCCACCACGCGCCGGTTTGTCGATGTTCCGCCGCCGTCGTGAAACGATACCGGAACAAGATCGCGCGAATGTAAGGGGGCGGAGCGTTGGGAAACGGATTGCGCGCGAACAGAGCGGTCACGTCGCTTTTGCCTTGCAACAATCGATAAACAAGGTTTTGAAACCACAGTCGCTCGCGCGGCGAGCCGAGCGCGGCAAACCACATCTGCCAGTCGAGCCGCGGTTGATGCGGTGCGCACCAGCCGGGCGCGTGCATGACGTCGCCCGGTTTCCATTTGAATTCATAGGGCAGCCACTCGATCCCGTCGGCGCTACCTTCGATGACGATTTCCTTGCGGTCCTTGGTCATGACGCGAAAAAGGCCGTAGCCGTTCACGATCCGAAAGCGGTCGAGAAAACCGTAAACGCGTTCCAGCGGCCGCGGCGGCTGCGTTTCGGGTTCAAACGCGCTGTAAATCAGCCACCCATTGATCGGCACAGTGACGATCGTTACCGCGACCGCCGTGTAGATCGACAAGCTGTGACCAAAATAATGGGACACGACAGCGCGTGTCCCTCCATGGAGGGCGCCGCGCCGTCGGCGCCAAATCGCGTCATCGATCAGCAGCAAGCAAAGCGCGAGCGTGAGCAAATTGAAGAAGCAATAGTTGCCCGTGAGCGCGATCACGATCTGGAGAAACACGAGCAGACCGCACGCGAGCAGCCGCAACCGCCGCGGCGCCCAGATGAAAATCGGGACGACGATTTCGACGCCGAGACAAAACGCGACCGAGAAATGCTTGAACCACTCCGGGTGTTGATCGGCCCACCAGCCGAAGATCGTGGGCAGTGGTTGTGACCAGTAGTGATAATCGAGCGCGGTCAAATCCCACCAGCATGGATCGCCACTGGTGAGCTTCACCACGCCGGACATCACCATTAGTTTGAAAAGCAAAAATTTGAGTAAGAAAATCGCCGCGCGCGAAACCGGCGCGGCTGTAGCCGGAGTCGCCGACCCCCGCCACAACAGATCTCCCTTTGGCCAAAGCTGCCACGGCGCGAGGAAGATCGACAAGAACCCGGTCTCGAGCAGCAGAATGTCCCATTGAAAACTGAGAAACGTTTGCCCGGCGATGGTGAGCGAGAGGTAAAAAACAAACAGTCCGCTCAGACAAATCGCGGGCGCTATGCCGGCGATCAG
>QHPZ01000080.1:6170-16954 GCA_003219225.1 Verrucomicrobiota bacterium
AACGTAAGTTGGCGGCCGCACGTCTTTGCCCCACCACAAATGGGTTACGAGCGAGGCCAAGCCGCGATGGCGCGCGACGACTTTGTAACTCAACTCAGCGATCGCGGCGAACCCCTGAACGTGATCGTAACTCCAAGCCAACCATCTTCGTGAAGATCGACATTGCACTGACCGAAGCACCGCTTCGGCTGCGAAAAACACTCGCCCCTCATTGTCGAGGTAAACAACCGAGCGTTGAAATTGCTCGCGCGAAATTTCCGGAAACCGATCGGCTGCTTCCTGAAAAATCGCGTCATCAACTGCGCCTCGAGTGATTGCGCGCCAGCGCTCGATCCACAATCGGCAAAAATGACATTCGCCATCCCAGATGAGGAGCGGCTTCGCCGGCGGCTTGGAAACGCGCGGACGAGGTTCGTTAGGCATTAGCGCCGAACGTCCAACGCCGAACGCTGAACGTCCAATCCAGAAAGTGGGTAGCGCGACGCTCTGCGGAGCCGTCGAATTTGTCGGCTCGACAGAGTCTCGCCCTACCGATCGAACTGCGCCCAGATCACGGCGTGGTCCGACGGATCCTTGCCTTTGCGCAGCTCGCGATTAATCCCCGAAGCGGTGCACTTGTTCGCGAGCGCGTTCCTCGCCAGCACAGCGTCGATGCGCAGCCCGCGGTTCTTTTGAAATGACAGCATCCGATAATCCCACCAGGTGAACAGGCCACTTTCTTTGTGGTGCAATCGGAGCGTGTCGCGCAAACCGAGCTCGCACAATTGGCGAAACGCCGCGCGCTCGCCATCGGAACACATGATCGCGCCGCGCCACAATTGAGGATCGAAAACATCCACGTCTTCCGGCGCGACATTGAAATCGCCGCACACGATCAGCTCGGCGCAATTTTCTTTTGCCAAACAATCGTGCAATCGGCGGTACCATTCCAGTTTGTATTGATAAGCCGGCGAACCGACAGCCTGCCCGTTCGGAGCGTAAACCGAATAGACGAGATGATTGTCGATCTTGGCGGAGATAACGCGGGCCTGCGGATCGACCACTTCATCGCATAACGAGGTGCGTACCTGGCTCGGCCCGCTCGGCGAAAGAATGGCGACGCCATTGTAAGATTTTTCGCCGTGATAAGCGGAGTGATAGCCGATCGCCTGCAACGCGAGCACGGGGAATTGCTCGTCGGGGCATTTGGTTTCCTGCAAACAAACAATGTCCGGCCGCTCAGTCTCGAGCCAGGCGAAGAAGCGGTCCTGACGTTTGCGCAATGAATTGATGTTCCAGGATGCTACTCGCATCGGCGATGTGAAAAGTGATTCTCACCTCTCAGCGCTCATAATTCCACCTCCACGCCTGGCGTTGGCACAATCACTTCCGTTGCCGCAAGATCGGCACTCAAGGTCGCGCGCATCCACTCCACCGCCGGCGGATCGCCATGGACGAGCACGATCTTTTTCGGCGAAAGCTTCTTCGCATATGCGATAAGATTTTCGCGCGCAGCATGGGCGCTGAATTGGAATTGCTCCATATGGCAGCGCACCGGCTGCGCCGGTTCATCCGGATCGAGCATCACCGGTTCATCTGCTTGCGCGGTCCGCAAAATGCCGGCCGGCGATTCCGGGTCGGCGTAGCCAACAAAAAAAATCGAATGCCGCGGGTTTTCGACGATGCGTCGCGCAAAAATGTTGGACAGAGTTTTTGGCGTCATCATTCCGCTCGAGAGCGCATAGACGCGGCCGGGCCGCGCGGGCGCATCGTGAATGTTTTGTCCGCTTAAGACAAACGGATCGATCTCGGGCAACAATTGCAGCCGCGGCAATTGACGCCGGCTCATCCCGGCGCGGCGATCGTAAGTTTCGGTCATCTTTGCGCTCAGGCCGCCGATGTAAACCGGGAAATCGCGCAGCAACTTTTCTCGCCGAAACTTGTAAAGCATGGCCAGCACCTCCTGGGTTTTGCCGAGGGCAAACACCGGAATAAGGATGCAGCCGCCGCGTTGGAAAGCGTGTTCGATCGCTTCCGCGAGCCGCCGTTCTTCTCCCGCCCGCGTCCAATCCGGCGCTTTGGCGTGGTCGCCGCGGGTGCATTCCATGATCAAGATGTCGATCTTTTGCTCGGGAAAAATCGCGGCCGACATGATCGTTTGGTCCTCGAAGTTCACATCGCCGGTATAAAAAATCGTCGCGCCCTGCGCTCGCAGCGCGATGCCGCTCGAGCCAAGGACATGGCCGGCATCGAAGAACTCAAAGCTTAGCTCGTCCCGGTCGCGCGCGCTGGCGCGTTCACCCGAGATGGTGATCGGTTCGCGCAGCGGGCACCACCGCCACTGCCCGGCGCGCGATTCCGTCTCGCGATGGGTAAAAAGCGGATACAACGTATGACCGAGCTCCTCGCGCTGGCGCGTCATGACACTGACCGAGTTGTGCAAAAGCGTGCTGCCGATCTCGGTCGTCGCTTCGGTCATGAAAACGCGCGCCCGCGGTTGACGCCGCATCAACACCGGCACCGTCCCAATATGATCCTGATGGCCGTGCGAGATCAGGATCGCGTCCAATTGTCGATCTTTGAGCGCACCAAAATTCGGCAATGCGTCTTCGCCCAGATTTTTCGGATGCATCCCGCAGTCCAGCACCAGTCGCTTGCCGGCGAGCTCCAGATAATATGAATTCGCGCCGATTTCAGTCTGGCGCGTCAGATTAATGAACTTCACGAGGTCTGTGGGTCGGCGCGTTTTTAACATATCGCCGCGGCGCGCAATTTTATCCAACGAATCGCTTCTCGACCGGGTCTAAGTTCGAACCGGATGAATGCTGCAGGGGGAAACGGCAACAATCGGAACACCAGTCTTGAGCAGGATATCTGCATTCACATTTTCACCGTCTCCTCGGCGATGGTGGGCGTTTGTCTGACCGTGATCGGCCTGATCCGCGTCGTGATCACGCTGGGTAAGGCCGACACGCTGCCGACGACTTTCTCGCGCTCGACGCGCTCTTGTTTCTGGTCGCGTGTCTTCTTTCCTATTGGGCGCTGCGGTCCCGCGGCTTTTCCCGAATGCATCATGTCGAGCGTATCGCCGACGTGATTTTTATCGCAGCGATGATCGGAATGGTGGGCATCTGCGCGCTGATCACTTACAGCATGACTCTGCCCGCTCCGCCGGCTCATTGAGCGGGACTAGAGCCATTCGCGAAAAATCCGCATCCAATTCTCGCGCAGAATTCGCGATATATCGTCGTCGCTAAAGCCGCGCTCAATCAATTTGCGCGTGAAATTAGACGCGTGGGAATGGTTGCGCAGATCGGGGATGAAGTGCGGTGTCGTCAGTTTGCTCGCCAGTTCCGTTTTCTTCGTTTCCGGCCACTGCCCGTAGATGAACTCGAAAAAATCGAACCCGATACCGACGCCACCGATGCCGATCAACTCGACCACGTGCTCGATGTGATCGATGTACCGATCGAGCGTGCTCTCTTTCTGGTTTGGACTAACGAGGATCGAATTGATTCCCACGACTCCGCCGCGCTGGCCGATCATCCTGATCTGTTCGTCGCTGATGTTGCGCTCGACGTCGTAAAATCTGCGCGCATTCGTGTGCGAAACGATCGGCGGCTTGGTTGTGATGGCGAGGATTTCCTCAAAGCCGGCCGGGTTGATATGGACAAGATCGACAATCACGCCTAACGACTCGCACTCGCGAACCAGATCGCGTCCGAAACTGGTCAAGCCGTCGCGGGGCGATCCGCTTGCCGCAAAGATCGCGCCGCTGCCGGCCGCGTTACGCCGCGCGTGCGTCAACCCGATCGAGCGCACACCCAGTTCGTAAAACACGCGCAGCAGATCCAGATCGGTCCCAAGCGGCTCGACGCCTTCCATGGTGATGAGCAGCGCGATCTGGTTGCGTTCTCGAGCACCCACAATTTCCTCATACTTCTTGCATACCGTGAACTCCTCGGTCTGCTCAACTTCGCGATAGAGCCGCGCGATTTGATCAAGCCCGACGCGCAGCGCCATCTCGGGCAGGTAATGCTCCTCGATGTAAATGGCCGCGCCGACAACGCCGATGCCGCCGGCGCGAAAGTCTTCGAGAAAATCGATGGCGAGCACGTTGCTGCAGCCGCGTTTCTCGTAGAGATCCATCAACAAGTCGAAGTGAAGATCGACAATCCCGGCGGCGTGCAGTCGTTCGATTCTTTGCTCGATTGAGTCGGCCATTGCGTTTGTCGATTTAAGGAATCGGCGGCGAAGCCGCGACGGCGACCGTACGCGTCGATCGTTTCGGCTTCGGCAAAATGAAACAGAACAACACCGCCACCCAGAGCGCGCCGAGCGGCAGACCCGGCAACCAAATCGACCAGCGCGTTAAAATTCCCAACGCGATCAGGCAGTAACCGGCCGAAAACGCAATCGCACCGAGGAGCAGATCGATGCGCGAGAATCGGCGCAGACTGCCGCTGATGGCCGACACGGTCACCAGGAATACACAATCAAAAATCCAGCTCACCCGCCGGATGAACGAATTCGTTTGGATCGTCGCGATGGTGGCGGCGAATACATCGGGACGGCTGGCCGCGTCGGCGGCGGCGCGCGCGAGCACGACCTGGTCGCGCATCCCGTCAAGCGTGCGCACCCGTTTGCCTTGCTCGCGCTGCTGCGCGGCCAGCAACAGTTCGTTCAGATTGAGCCGGCGCGCCGCGTTCGCCGCATTGGGATTGATCACCACCGTGCCGTCGGTTTCGATCGGGATTTTTCGGCCCTGAGGCAGTTCGATTTCTTTGCCAAGGTGGACCTTTACTTCTGCGGGAGTGATCCGCAGCCAAAGCAGCATCGCCTGCAAAGCAAACGAAGGAATGACTTCGCCGCGATATTGAAACAACAGCGGAACGTGAATGTCGTCCGCAACATCGGGCGGGAGGTTAGTGAAGCCGAGCGTCGATATGAGCCGCACGTCTTCGCTCGGCTGACGCGCGACTCCGGAAAATTCGACAAGGTCGCCGCGTCGGCCGGTAACTTGCGAAAAACCCGGGATGTCCGCGACCGGTGCATCGGGATCGGGCGTGGCGGTCAATTCAGCGGCGAGCAACAGCTTCGGCACGCGCATGGCCTGATCGACAAAGACCTGTTCCTCATCCTGCGCGTTCTCCGGCCATTGCAGGACCGGTTCAAAGGCGACGACCGTCGGTTTGAATTGCAGTGCCGCCTGCAGAAACAGCGCCGCTTCGAGTGGCGAATTGGCCGACGCAGTGCCGCGCAAAAAGTCCGCCGCCGAAGCCGACTCGGGATTTTGCTTCGCTGTGCCGTGAGGCCGGCCGATCTCGATAATCGTGAGCGGCGGCTGTACGTTTTCGACGACCGAATTCTTCAGCAGCCAGCGCAGAAAAATTTCATCGCACCGGCGCAGGCGCGGCTCGCGCAGAAAGAGCAGTCCGAGCAGCAGCACCACCAGCATCAGCCACAGCGACGGCCGTTCCATCGTTGGCAATCAAGAGTGACCAGTGACGAGTGACAAGTGACAAGTTGAAGGTGACGCGCTAGGAAAGCGCCGCACGCATAGCAGCCACCGGTGCCTCGCGTTCGCACCAGAGCTGAAACGCGAGCACGCCTTGGTGAAGCAACATCGACAATCCGTTGGCGGCGCGCGCGCCAGCCGCGAGCGCCGCCGCCACAAAAGGCCTTTGGCTCCGGGCGTAAACCGTGTCGTAAACAAAAAGATGCGGCGCAAGCAAATGCGCCGCCAGCGGTGGCGGATCGGTGCGATTCAAACCGAGCGGCGTCGCGTTTACGATCAGGTCAATGTTCGCAATTTGAAACCGGAACGCGGCTTCCTCCCACGGAATTGCCTGCAACCGCGGCACCGGCCCGAGAACTTTCGGGCCGCTGAAGAATTCGCTCAGCCGATCAGCAAGTTGTTTGGCTTTGTCACCCGTGCGGTTCGCGATCACGAGCCGCTCGCAATTTTCCAGCGCGCATTGCATCGCGATCGCGCGCGCCGCTCCGCCCGCGCCGAGGAGCAGCACCCGCAGATCACGCAAATCGACGGCGAACTCTTCGCGCAGGGCGCGGCTGAAGCCGAGCCCATCCGTGTTGAAGCCAAGCAATTTTCCGCTGCGATTCGCGACTACGTTAACCGCGCCGGTCTTGCGCGCGGCAGAATCGACATCGTGCACGTGTGCAAGCGCAGCGATCTTGTGCGGGACGGTGAGGTTGAGGCCCGCGAAATCGAGTTCTCGAACCAGCTTGAGCGCGTCATCCAATTCGTTAGGCGAAATTTGGAAAGCCGCATACTGCATGTCGATCTTGTGATGCTTGAGCGCGGCGTTTTGCATCTGCGGCGACAGCGAATGCGCAACTGGGTCGCCGAACACGCCGAGACGAATTGGCGGATCAATGCCACGGGTGACCTCGCGCCAACTCTGAAGCTCGCCGAGTGAGTAGATTTCCTTGGCGCGCTTCTTCTTCAATTTGTCGGCTCGACCGAGTCTCGCCCCACCGGCTCACAGGCTACATTTTGAACCGCTCGCCGAGGTAAAGCTGGCGGCTGATGGGATCGTTGATGAGAAAATCCTTTGTGCCTTCGCTTTCGACGCGGCCTTCGTAGATCAGGTAGGCGCGGTCGACAATGGAGAGGGTCTCACGCACGTTGTGGTCAGTGATCAAGATCGCGAGACCGAGCTTGCGCAAATTAATGATGATTTGCTGGACATCGTAGACGGCAATCGGGTCGACGCCGCTGAAGGGCTCATCGAGCATGAGGAGTCTCGGCTTGGTCACGAGCGAGCGCGCGATGGTGAGGCGCCGCTTTTCGCCTCCGCTCAACGTCAGCGCCTGATTTTTCGCGATTCGTTCGATGCCAAACTGGTGCAGCAACTGGTCGCAGCGATTGCGTCGCTCGGCTTTGGTCAGCGGCAGCGTTTCCAGAATGGCGAGGATATTTTGTTCCACCGTCATTTTGCGAAAGATCGACTCTTCCTGCGGCAAATAACCCATGCCGAGCCGGGCGCGTTTGTACATCGGGTAATTGGTCACATCGGTGCCGCAGAAAAGCACGCGGCCGCTGTTTGGCCTAACGAGTCCAACGATCATGTAGAAACTCGTAGTCTTGCCCGCGCCATTCGGGCCGAGTAAACCGACGATCTCGCCGGCACGGGCGGTAATATTGACGCCGTCGACGACGGAGCGGCCGCCGTAGATTTTCACCAGCTGCTCGGTGGCAAGAACGTTGTCGATCTTGGCAGTCGGCGGAGTCGCGACTTTCGTGGCGGTGGAAGGAGCGGCCTCGCTGATCATGGCGTGGGCGAAGGCGTTGCGGAGGGACTGGCCTGCCCTGGCGGCGGCTGGCGAATCTCGGTCCGACTCGGTCCATGCGTGTTGAGCTCGCCCTTTTGGTTGATGATCATGACCGTGTCGGGGCTGGTCGCCACGTGCGTGTTAATTCCTTCCTGGACGCGCGGGGTTCCCTGCAACTCGACATCGCCACTCGCGGCGAAGTAAGTCGCTTTGTCGGAGCGACCGACCGAGCGCGAGGGTGGCCCGCCATTGGGATCGGGTCGGTCCCGCACCACCGCCACGTTGCCTTCAGCAATCGCCTTTTCGAGCCCCTGCTTTTCGCCTTTGCTGATGTAAACGGTCAACTTCTCCGATTGCAGATTGAAGCGCGGATCAGTCACTTTTACGCGTCCGCTGAAAATGCCCATGTTTTTGTTGGAATCAAAAAACGCTTCGTCGGCGTAAATCTCGGTCGTGGTCGGCTCGTTCGACACGGTCTTGTCGTTGGGCTGGAGTGGGTTGGTGCCGGCGGATTTGCTTTTGTCTTTCGCGGTCTTGTCTGTCGCCGCTGCGGCCACCGCTGGCGACGGCGCGGCCGCCGCCTGCGCATGCAGCTGAGCCGCCACCAGTGCGAAAATGAGCAGAACCAACCCGGCCGGCTTTTTCATTGTTCGCCTTTTTGGATGAGTTGGGACTGGGATGAGACCACCATTTTGACGTTGCCAATCAAACGGCTGGTCCGGTGTTCGGTGTCGAACTCGACCGAATCGCCTTCGATGTTGAAATCTGCGCGCTTGATCACTGTGCGCTCGCGCGAGCTCAGAATGCGCGTATTCAAGTCGAGCACGCCGGTGTGCATGGCGACTTTCAGATCGAGCTGATTCTCCGGCGTGTAAGTCACAATCTCCAGGTCCTCAAACCCGACATGGCCCTCGTCGATCCGGCGCGCCGTTTTGGCGGCGAATTTTCCAATCAAATGACCGTCGGCCGCGAAATCCGGCAGGACCAGGCCTTTGGCTTCATGTCCAACCGGCAGCGGAATGTTGGTCAGACTTTGCCCCGGAGAAGGTGTCCCGCGTGGCCGCACGAACTTGCCTTTCTTGCTGCCTTTGGTCTGAGCAAAAACCGTCATCATCGATAGCAAGATCGACAAAAGCAAGGTCGAGAGCGAACGCAGCCGGCTCCGATTGATCGAGCGGCCGCTACGAGACGGCAGCATGAATAGCTTTTAACATGCGCAGGGTCGTGGGCAAATTTTTTAGGGGAAGCTGGTTCGCCGCATCGGAGAGCGCGCGCGCCGGATTTTCGTGCACCTCCATGAAGATCCCATCGCAGCCGGCTGCCATCGCCGCGCGCGCGAGCACCGGCGCGAGCGCTCCGTCGCCGGCCGTTTTGTCCCCTGCTCCGCCGGGCCGCTGCACCGAGTGGGTCGCGTCGAAAATGACGCGATAACCAGCCTCGCGCATCCAGTAAAGCGAGCGCATGTCGGCGACCAGATTGTTATAGCCGAAGGTTGTGCCGCGTTCGGTGAAGCAAAACTGGTCGTTACCAAATTCACTCAATTTTTCGGCAATGTTCTTTACGTCCCACGGCGCGAGAAACTGACCTTTCTTCACGTTAATCGCGCGACCAGTCTCCGCCGCAGCGCGAAGCAAATCGGTTTGCCGGCAGAGAAATGCCGGGATCTGCAACATGTCGATGTTCTTTCCCGCCAGCTCGGCTTCAGCCGGCGAATGCACGTCGGTCGTGACCGAAATCTTTAAGTCGCGGCCGATTGCCGCCAAAATCTCGCATCCTTCGCGAGCGCCGATTCCGCGAAAGGAGCGCACGGAGGTGCGGTTGGCTTTGTCGTAGGACGCTTTGAAAATCAGACCGACATCTTCCGCCGCGCAGATCTCCGCGATCTTTCCTGCCATTCGCCGGACAAACTTCTCCGATTCGATCACGCACGGCCCAAGAATGAACACGGGCCGTTTGCCGCCAATCGTGACGTTCCCAACACGCAACGCCTTCACTGAAAAGAATGAATCAGGAAAGCAGGAAAAAAGGAAAAACAATTCATCCGCTCTTTTCCTGCTTTCCTGCCTTCCTGATTAGTTTTCGCTCGGCAAGGTCGACAATGCCAAAGGGCGCGTAGAGCACGAGAAAGAAAAGCAGCGCCACGCCGTGCATTTGCAGAAGGTAAAGCGGCCGTGAGTCGGAAAGAAAATTCAGAATCGAGAACGCCTCCGGTTTGTGGAGGAGGAAACCGTAGTTATAGCCGGTCAATTCGTCCGCGATCATCGTGACGAGGAAATACAGCTCCGACCACAGCCATACGCGCACGATGGACATCGGCTCAGGCCGGTAGCGCCGCGTCAGCATCAGGAAAACGACACCGATGATGATGCCGCAGTGCGAGATGAAAAAGCTGAAGAAGCGGAAATCGGGAAAACCGAAATGGAGATTGGGGGTGAGCACGGCCTGAACCGTGCCGCCGATTCCCCAAAAATACGCGACCTCGAACCACCGCTGCCGCCCAGTCAACATCGCGACGATGACAACGACCATGCCCCAGTCGCAAAGCTGCAGAGGCAACAATTGTTGCCAGCTCACCGCACCGCCGCGATAGCGCACAAAGATCAAATAAGTCGCGTAATTCACCACGAGCAATCCGGACAGCGTCACCACAAGCACGCGCTCGGCGCGCTGCGATTTGCTCCGGCGCACAAGCGCAAACAGCGCGAATGGCAGCACCGCAGTCAGGAAAATGACCAAAAGATGCGGCGAACCGTAGGCGTGAAACTCAGGCGCGGCTGTCATCGCGATGGTTGTAGCGGCGGTTGTGTCAACCGCCGAACGAATAATAAAGGCGCCTGGCACAAGCGCCTCTACAACTCAAGCGCAAGATCGAAATGGTGGATCGCGCTGCGATGTGTCGCCGCGGACGGCGCAGCGCGTCGTCCCTACCGGATCAGCCACAGATTGCACGGGATCACATCGGTGAGCCACGCGATGTTATTTGGGAGCTCACCATCAATCGAAGGCGGCCCCGGCACGACGAGCAAATCGGCGCCGATTGAGTGCACAAAATCGGCGACAGCGAACCCAGTGTTGCCCCGGATGCAACGTGTCTCCACCGGAACGTCGGTCGGGCCGGCGGCAAGGACGAATTTCTCCAAAGCCGCCTCGTCGTCGCCAGCCGCCTCCGAGTCTTCGCGCTCGCCTTTGGCTTTGGCACGCGCCTCATCGAAGGCCGTGATCAGACGAACGACGTAAAGGCGCTCACTCGCTTCCGGGGCCGCCAAGTGCAGCGTCTGCTTGAAGGCGTCGAGTGCATTGGGCGAATGATCGGCCATGAACACGATATTCCGCAGGGGTTTGGGCTGTGTCTCGGGATGCGTGAAGAGCATGACCGAGCAACTTGCTTCCCGAACCAAGCGGCGCGCGACGTTGCCGAGAAACGGGTGCAGAACGAGTGGTTTTTCGAGCGCGCCGGCAACGATCATGTCGATCTTGTGCTCGCGCAATGCGCGCAGAATCGCATCGGC
>QHPZ01000080.1:16999-19599 GCA_003219225.1 Verrucomicrobiota bacterium
GTCGTTCTTTTCGCCGACATAAATCAGGCTCAGATCGGACGCGAACCGGCCCCCGATCCGTTTTGCCTCCGCCAAGACCTCGACAAAGCGCGGCGAAAATGTACTGGCGACGGCGATGGTGCGGTAAGGCGTCGAGTCAGGCATTCAGGTGGCCGGTCACCTTCCCTCATCGTCTCGGTTCGGCAACTCGGATGCAGCAAAGATTCTGACCGGTCGCTTGCATGCGCCCGTTTGGCGTAATTGCCATTTGATGTTTCAATTCGCCTGCGAATGAAGCGCGCAATTTATCCGGGCAGCTTCGATCCGGTCACGAACGGTCATCTCGATGTGATCGAGCGGGCGCGAAAACTGTTCGATGAAGTGATCGTGGCCGTGGCGCACAACGACCAGAAGCAGGCGCTCTTTTCGCTGGAGGAGCGGCTCGAGTTGTTGAAAACGTCGATCGGTAACATCGACAATGTGCGAATCGCGCAGTTCGACGGGCTGCTCGTGGAATTTGCCGCCGCGCAAAGCGCGAGCGCGGTCGTGCGCGGGCTACGCGCGGTCTCGGATTTCGAATTCGAATTTCAAATGGCGCTGATGAACCGAAAACTGAACAGCGACGTGGAAACGATATTCCTGATGCCGAAGGAGGAATACACCTATTTAAGTTCGCGGATTATCAAAGAGATCGCGCGGCTGGGCGGAGATGTGTCCAGTTTTGTCCCTGATGTGGTGGCGAAGGCGCTGGGCAACAAATTCAAGCGATGAACTCTCAAGACGTTCCTTTTGTCATTCCGAGCGAAGCGCGGCAGAATCGAGGAATCTCTCGTTGTTGAAGTTTTTCTCGCTTCGCTCGCGAACAGTAAGAGATGTCTCGACTTCGCTCGACATGACAAAAAGTCGAAAAAAGAGGATTAGCGCGTGAAAGTTCACCTGAAACAAATTCCGCCGGAAGGATTGCACCTGGAAGGCGAAGAGGAGTGCCCGATATCCGACGTGCAGACCGATGACATCCGGTGTCTCGGGTCAATGTCGTACAACGTGGACATCGGGGTTGCAGGCGGTGCGCTCTGGGCGACCGGTTCGCTCAAGCAAACGGTCGAGCTGCGCTGTGTTGTTTGTTTGCTGAAATTCGTGCATGAGGTCCGAGTGCCGGCGTTCGCGATGCGCACGGAGTTGCACGGACCGGAGACGATCGATCTGACGCCGTTCCTGCGGGAGGATCTGCTGCTCAATTTGCCGCCGCATCCGCGGTGTGATCGCGATGGCTGCGTTGTTTGCGAGGTGACGCAACGGCGAGCCGCGCCGGCGGAAGCGAAACGCAACGTGGCCTGGAGCGCGCTGGATAAGCTCAAGATCAAACGCTGAAAAGCTGAGAGGCTGAAAAACTGAAATCAGTTCGGCCATTTGTTTTTTCCTGATTTCCTGCTTTCCTGATTCGCTTCCATGGGAGTTCCGAAGCGCAAAACATCCAAGATGCGACTGCGAACGCGCAAAGCGGCAAATCGCTGGCACGCACCGCAACTGAGTAAGTGCCCACAGTGCGGCAGCACAGTTGCCGCGCATACCGTCTGCCCTTCGTGCGGCTACTACAAAGGCCGGCAGGTGTTGACGGTGGAAGGAAAATAATGTGGGAGAGGCCTGAGCGCCCCGACTGAGCGGGATGATTTCGCGGCACTGAGGCCGCTCCCACATTGATTTGAGCGAAGCGTCTCCAGATTTTCGCTTTGCATTGAGGCGGCAAACTCCGCAGAATTCGTTTTCCCCATGAAAATCGCCCTGGATGCGATGGGCGGCGATTTTGGGCCGCCGAACCTGGTTCCCGGCGCGGTCATGGCGCTACGGGAGTACGCGTACATCGACCGGCTTTATTTAGTGGGCGATCCGCGGCAGATCGAATGGGAATTGCGCAAACACCAGTGCAACGATGCGCGGATCGAAATCGTGCATTCGACCCAGGTGGTGGACATGAGCGATCGCGCCTGGTCGGCGGTGCGGCGGAAAAAAGATTCCTCGGTGAGCCGGGCTGTCGATCTTGTGAAGCATGGCCAGGCCGATGCGATCGTCAGCGCGGGTCACACTGGGGCGGTGGTCGCGGCAAGTATGATCAAGTTACGGACCCTGGAAGGAATCGATCGTCCTGGGATCGCGGCTGTGCTTCCCACGCAAATAAATGATTTCGTTTTAATCGACGCGGGCGCAAACATCGATGCTCGTCCCGAACATCTTCTTCAGTATGCGATCATGGGTTCGGTTTATTCGCGCCATGTCCTGCACTACAAAAATCCAACGGTTGGTTTGATCTCACTGGGCGAGGAAGATGTGAAAGGCACCGAGTTAACGAAAGAAGTTTTCAAGATGCTGAAACGAAGCTCGCTCAACTTCGCTGGTAATATTGAAGGCCGTCATCTCTTCGAAGATCCGGTCGAGGTGGTGGTGTGCGACGGTTTTGTCGGTAACGTGATTTTGAAGACATCCGAGTCGATCGCGGTGGCGCTGTTCAAATGGCTCAAGCACGAGATGACCCGCAGCAAGACGCGCATGGCGGGCGCTTATCTGGCGCGGCACGCCTTTCACACGATCAAAAAGAAAATGAACTACGAGGAGTACGGCGGGAG
>QHPZ01000080.1:19704-21221 GCA_003219225.1 Verrucomicrobiota bacterium
AGCCCGCGCTCCACTAAACGCCGCACCGTCTCGATCATCAGCACCGGCAGCTACGTGCCGGAAAAAATCCTGACCAACGAGGACCTCTCGCGCATCGTCGACACGAGCGACGAATGGATTACCACGCGCACCGGCATCAAGGAACGGCGCGTCGCGGCCAAGGGCGAAGACACCAGCGACATGGCAACCGAGGCGGCGCTGAAGGCACTCGAGCAGGCAAAAATTTCAGCCAAAGAGATCAATCTGATCCTCGTCGCAACGGCCACGCCCGACATGTTGTTCCCCGCCACGGCCTGCTTCGTTCAGAAAAAGATCGGCGCGACTAATGCCGCCTGTCTCGACATCTCGGCCGCATGCGCCGGATTTCTCTTTGGCATTGAAATCGCGCAGCAATTCATCACCTCACACACCCACGACACGGTATTGGTGATTGGCGCCGACAAACTCACCTCGATCACCAACTGGACCGATCGCAACACCTGCGTGCTTTTCGGCGACGGCGCGGGCGCGGCCATTTTGGGCCATCGCGGTAGCGCTCACGGCGTGATCAGCACACACATTGGCAGCGACGGGCAATTCAGCGACATCTTGTTCATGCCCGGAGGCGGCTCGCGTTGCCCGATCACACGCGACAATGTCGATCTCAACCTCGCCACCATCCACATGACCGGCAAAGAAGTTTACAAGCAGGCCGTCACCGCCATGGTCAGTGCGTCGCAAAAGGTTTTAGCCGACGCGGGCCTCACCGCGGACGACATTGCGTGCGTGATTCCGCATCAGGCGAACCTCCGGATTATTGAAGGGATCGCTGACCGGCTGCAAATTCCCCTCGAACGTTTTTATGTGAATCTCGACAAGTACGGAAATACTTCCGCGGCCGCCGTGGCCATCGCGCTGGACGAAGCGAACCGCAGCGGCCGCATCAAACATGGCGATTATGTTTTGTTGGTCGTGTTCGGCGGCGGGCTGACCTGGGCCAGTACCATCGTCGAATGGTGATTGTCGATCTTGCGCGCGGACAATGCTGATCGAAACCCACGCTCATCTCGATTACCCGGATTTCGCGAACGATTTTGAAGACGTGCTGCGCCGCGCAACCGAAGCGGGCGTGACGCGGATCATGACCATCGGCACTTCAGTGGAGAGTAGCCGGCGCGCTGTCGATCTTGCGGGCAAATATCCGAACGTCTTTGCCGTGATCGGCGTGCACCCGACTTATGCCGCTGAAGCCGAAGACGACGTGATCACGCCGTTACGCGATCTCGCCAAAAATGCGCGAGTCGTCGCGCTGGGCGAAGCGGGGCTTGATTATCATCATCTGCCGAGCGTGGAAGCAGCCAAGCAGAAGAAAGTGCAGGTGTTCGCGCGGGCGTTGCAGGGCGAAACCGAGGAAGAAATCGAAGCGAGTATTCACGATGGCGCCTACAAAGCGCGCCAGGCGAGTTTGTTTCAGCAACAACTCGATCTGGCAGTGGAGCTGGGGCTCAATGTGGTGATTCATCAGCGCGACGCCTGGG
>QHPZ01000082.1:0-1298 GCA_003219225.1 Verrucomicrobiota bacterium
TCGCGGAGGAAAGACGGAAGTCGGCGCGCAAAATGAAATTGGCGAATTCCTCTTTGGTGAACCAGAGCAAGCCGATGCCGTTTTCGGCTTCGATGATGTTGTTGCCGAGCTCAGCGAAGCGGCCGTTGCCCGCCATCTGCCAGCCGTCGAGTCCGCCGCTGCCCAGCGGCTGGAAGTCCGGCTCGGCCGCGAGCGAATCACGCACGATGGCGAGTGCGGTGCGGCGCGCCAGAGCGAGCGCAGTCAACGACGGATTCGCGGAACCTAACGTTGGAAATATCGCAGGGCCGGCCACGTAGGCGTTCGCGACGTGATGAAATCGGCCATCCAGGTTCGTGACGGATTGCGCGGGATCGGTGCCCATCCAAAGCGTGCCGGCTTCGTGATGCGTCGTGCCAAGTCCGTCACGTTTTTGTTCAACGAGCTTGAATTTGGCCGGATCGTCGTCGGCTAATTTTTTTGCCAGAGCCAACGCCGCTTGATCCATCGTGTTCCAAAGCGCCTGATCATCTGCACCGGCCGCGATGTTGACCCAAGCCCGGCGCATTTGCGCAGTAGGCGGGTTGCTGAAGAGCGGGAAGTTTTCCGTCTGGTCGCTCAAATCTATCCAACTCGGCGCCGACCCCGTATTCTTGGGCTTGTTAGGATCGGGATCGCCTTTCATTTCGCCGATGCCGCGCAGCGTGACGACGATCCAATCTTCGCGCTGATTAGCGAGCATCTTGTCCAGCAGCTCGACGTCGGGAATTGCGCGCCACATCGTGTCTTCCGAGCCGCCGGGAACGGCCGCCGCCGTAACCTGGAGATGGTAGCGACCTTTCGGCGTCGAGCCACGCACGAGAACGGCGGCAGCTTGCAAGTCCTTTGGCAACGTGGCGCTTAACGCAGACCGATGAATGCGAACAACCGTGTTCGAGCGCAGATGACCCATGAGGTTTCGCCCCATCAATGCCGTGGGAAAAGATTCCATCGCCAGGCGCGTCGCTTCGATCGTGCCATTGGCCAAAACCACCGCGCACCGCGGCGAGATGTTCAGAAATTTCTGCTGACCATTGATCCACACTTCTATCGCGCTGACTGCACCGCCGTTGACGTGCAGTTTGGTGACGTGCGCGCGCGGGACGTAAAACAAAGGGCGCTGCCAATCGGGTTTCGCGGCCGCCTCACGAATCGCGTCCACCAGGATGGGCGCGCTGCTCCATTTGTCGAAGCTGAACAGACCGGAAGCGGGCGGCGCGGCCTGGACCGCGAGCGGCGCTTCCTCGATCGCATCGACCGACGGGACGCTCGGCGCAACC
>QHPZ01000082.1:1499-2528 GCA_003219225.1 Verrucomicrobiota bacterium
ACATTCTCGCGCGGACCCGGATCTTGGTTGTCGGATTGGACCATGATTGCACCGGCGGCATTGAGACCCATGCGCGAGAGGTTTTGCACATGCTCGGTTACAAGCAGACAGCCGGCATCGAGCACCAGCACGCGCACATTGGCGTGGCGATAAATTTTCTCCGCGCAATACCCCCCGAACATTCCCCCGCCGATGACCACCGCGTCGAATCCTACGCCGCCGTTTTGGGTGGCTTCGTCCCAGGAATTACAGATGAAGCGTCCGACCACATCGGTCGCGAACGCTGTGTTTTGCACGTCCACCTTGTCGGTGGCGTCGACCAGTCGAGGCAGATTTGCCGCCATAGATCTGTTCGTCGGCGAGGGTCTATTTACCCTCGTAGCTGAAATCGTCGAATAACGTCACGCTGTCGGCCTTCGTCCACACTCCAACTTTTCCCGCGTTCGCAAAACTCTGATCTGTCGCCTCGATTACTTTGCTGCCGTCAAACGTGACAGTGAATTTGTTGCCCGCGAAGTCCACCCGGAGCGTGTGCCAGACGCCGGACGTCACTTTGGTGTTGATGTTTTTGAACGCGACGCGTTTGCCGTTGATCGTGTGATAGATGGTAACGTTGTCCTCCAGCGCGTTCGCGCGCGAGATGTAGTAGTTGTTCGCGTCCTGCACGCGCCAGATTACGCCGCCGGCTTGATCTTCCTTTCCCGCAACCGGCTTGAACTTCACTTCAACGAAACCGTCTTTGATGTTCGTATCGTTCTTGAAACAGACCGGGAACGTCGCCTGGCCAGATTGCTTGAGCACGTTCGTCTTGCTCGGCGCGGATTTGTCTTTTTCGATCATCCATCTCGCCGTGCCGCTGCCGGTTTGCGTCGCCGTCCAACCAGTCGGAGGCGCGCCGGTTTTCATGTCATCGAAGTTGATTGTCTCAGCGGAGGCGAATGCTGCTGTTAGCATGGTCATAGTCGTTATTGTGAGGAATATTTTCACGATTCGATTGCTGGATCGGCTCGATGATTAGTGCACGGGCGA
>QHPZ01000083.1:0-5035 GCA_003219225.1 Verrucomicrobiota bacterium
GCTGACATATCTGCGGCCGGAGACAGCGCAGGCAATCTTCGTGCAGTTCAAAAACGTGCTCGAAGTCTCGCGCAAGAAATTGCCGTTCGGGATCGCGCAGATTGGGAAAGCGTTTCGGAACGAAATTAACCCGCGCAATTTCACCTTTCGCTCCCGCGAGTTCGAACAAATGGAGCTGGAATATTTTTGCCGGCCGGAAGACGGGATGAAATGGCTCGATTACTGGTTGGAAGAGCGGCTCAAGTTTTACGAGAACATCGGCATCGCGCGCGATCGGCTGCACGTCCACGAGATCCGTGAGGAGGAGCGCGCGTTTTATTCGAAAGGGACTTACGACATCGAATACGAGTTCCCATTTGGCCGGCAAGAGCTCGAAGGCGTTGCCTATCGGACCGACTACGATTTGCAACAGCACATCAAGGCCAGCGGCAAACCGCTCGATTATTTTGATGACGAAACCAAGGAACGCTTCGTTCCGCACGTGGTCGAGCCCAGCGCGGGCGTCGATCGCACCGTGCTGGCGTTGATCTGCGACGCTTATGCCGAAGACGAAGCGCCGGATGAGAAAGGCAAAATGGAAACGCGCACGGTGCTGCGGTTTCATCCCCGCATGGCGCCGATCAAGTGCGCGGTCTTTCCGCTGCTGAAGAACAAGGAGCCGCTCGTGGCGAAGGCGAAAGAGATTATCGATCTTCTGCGCCCACACCTGATGGCCTTCTACGATGAAGCCGGCGCGATCGGGCGGCGTTACCGTCGCCAGGACGAGATCGGCACCCCTTTCGCCGTGACAGTCGATTTCGAAACGCTCGGTGAAAAGGATCCGGCTCTGCGCGACACCGTCACGCTGCGCGAGCGCGATTCCATGAAACAGGAGCGCATGAAAATCGCCGAGCTGCCGGAGTTGCTTCGAGCGCGGGTTTTATGACTGAAGCGGCATGTTAGCTACGGACGGAGGCGCGCTTTGTCCGGGAATTGGTTCGTCATCCCGGCACTGAGTACGTGCGCGATTTTCAGCATTTGCCGCTGCACTTTGTCATAGTGGGCGATGTCGTCCGCATAGTGGCCGCCGGCGCGCAGCTCCACTACCTCGTTAATGAGCTGGAGATGTTCGTGCAGCATCTTTCGCATGTCGTTGACTGACCAGTTCTTCGGATTTGCCTGGTTCAGGAAGGCCGCAATGTCATCGGCATTTTTGTTCCAGCGTGCGGCCGCTTCATGTTGTTTGGCTGCGTCAGCCGTTTTTGCCGCGGCCAGCACGTCGCCAAAGATAGCGATGTGGTCATTGAGTAACTCGTTCAGCTTGTCGCTCGCATCTACGCCGTAGAAGGCTCTGAAGATGATGGCAATATCTCTGTGGTTGCGCTGTAAACGTTCGCGCACCAAATCTTTGTCCGGCAAATCCGCGGCCGCGCTCACGATCAAGCTGCGGAGCCAAATGACGTGATCTTCGCAGAGTTTCACCATCATTTCGTGCAGACTCCAGCGACGCATCGCTTCCGCGTCGTAGGACACTGCCGGTGAGGGATTGGGGGTCAACGCGGGTTTCTCCTCGGCGAATGAGAGCGGGCGGAGAAACAGCGAAAGCAGAAGGGCTAAAAAAATCCGGGCCGCAGCGCGGCATGGTCGAGTTGTCATGAAGTTCCTTTCGATGAAGGTTGTGTATTATCAGTATCACGAGCTTTTGCGCGATTTTTGACGAGCGATCGCGACGCTTCTAGCCGTTACCATGCTGCTCAATCTGCTCGCCGTCGGCGTTTTCGCGGTGGACTTTTGGCTGCGAATGTCGCGCCCGGCTGGCGATAAGCTGCCCATCATCCTTTCTGTCGTGGGCGTTGTCCTGATCACGATCACCGGCTATCTCGGCGGCGAAATGGTTTACGTCCGCGGCGTTGCCGTCAAAGAGCCGCCCGATCAAAGCCTCTGATCGAGCGCATTTGTTGATTGTCGATCTTCCACCGAAACTTTCGCGTTGAGTAATGAACGCGGAAGTTCCGAAGATTCAGGACTACGCCGTCATCGGCAACGGCCGATCGGCCGCGCTCGTTTCCAATCGCGGCGCGATCGACTGGCTGTGCTGGCCGCGCTTCGACAGCGCCGCCATCTTCGCCGCCATTCTCGATCCGAAAATCGGCGGTCACTGGAGCATTCGGCCCGCGCAGGAATCAAAAACTTCCCGGCGTTACATCGACAACACGAATGTGCTCGAAACCGAATTCGTTACCGCGTCGGGAAAAATTGTCATGACCGATTTCATGCCGGTCACATCGGAAGAAAAAAAGAGAAAACTGCTTTGGCCTGAGCACGAGCTCGTCCGGCAGATTCGATGCGAAGAAGGCGAAGTCGAAGTGATTGTCGATTTTAGTCCGCGGCTCGATTACGGACGCGCCGCGCCGAAAATCAAAAACAACGGACAGCTCGGATGGAAGATCGACATCGGCGCCTGCGTTTTTGTTTTGCGCAGCGAAATCGAACTTGTTCGGCACGCCGACAATCTTGCTGCGAAGATCGCGCTCAAGCATGGCGCGACAATTTCTTTTTCGTTTTCCTACTCCGCCGAAGCGCCCGCCGTTATCCCGTCGTTAGGCGATTCCATCACAGAAAAATTGAATCTGACGATCGACTGGTGGCGCAACTGGGCCGCGCAATCGAAATACCGCGGACCGTATGAGCGTCAGGTCACGCGCAGCGCGCTCGTGCTCAAGCTTCTTGCCTACGCGCCTTCCGGCGCGATTGTGGCCGCGCTGACGACGTCGCTTCCCGAATCACCCGGTCGCGACTGGAATTGGGATTATCGCTTCGCCTGGCTGCGCGACGCGGCCTTTACCGTGCACGCGCTCTACGGTATCGGCTACGAAGACGACGCGAAGGCGTTTATCGATTGGCTCCTGCACGCAACGCGATTGACGCGCCCGGAGCTGCGCACTCTCTACGACGTCTTCGGCGAAGATCCGATGTCCGAGCGCGAGTTGCCGCACTTGAATGGATTCGCCGGTTCGCGTCCCGTGCGAATTGGCAACGCGGCCAGCGACCAAGTGCAGCTCGATGTTTACGGCGAAGTCGTCGAGGCCGTTTCTCATTCTTTTGGCGAAAACGAAAAGCTCGATCGCGAAATGCAAAAAATGTTGCGGCAATGCGCCGAGTTCGTCAGCAAGCATTGGCGCGAGCCGGACAACGGCATGTGGGAATATCGAGAAAAACGGCGGCCCTACACGCACTCGCGTCTGATGTGCTGGGTCGCGCTCGATCGCATCCTGCAAATGGCCGGGCGCGGCCAACTGCGCAAGATCGATATGAAAAAGTGCGAAGCAGAACGCGAGCGCATCCGCGAACAGATCGAGCGAGAAGGGTGGAATATGAAACTGGAAACTTACGTCCAAGCTTCCGACAGCGAAGAGGTCGATGCGAACCTGCTCCTGCTCGCCTATCACGGGTTCGCCGAAGCGTCCTCGCCGCGCATGCAGCAAACCCACGCGCGCATTCGCGAGAAACTTCTGCCGCGTCCCGGTTTGGTTTATCGAAATGAACGCAGCCTGGACCTTCGCGAAGGCGCGTTCGCGCTCTGCAGTTTTTGGGAAGTCGATTTTCTCGCGCGCAGCAGCCGGCTCGACGAAGCGCGCGAATTTTTCGACGCCGCGCTCGGTTTCGCGAACGATGTCGATCTTTTCGCCGAAGAAATCGATCCGCAAACAGGTGACGCGCTCGGAAATTTTCCGCAAGCATTCACTCATCTCGGCGTCATCAACGCCGCGCTTTCATTGCGTGACGCTGAAGCGCGCGCGGCTAACTTAGATCGACAATCATCATTATGAACTGGGGCAGCTGGCTACTGTGGGGATTTGCTGGCACCGTCGTGCTGACGTCGATTCTCGCCGGTAGCCAGGGCATCGGCCTGACGCGCATGAATATTCCCTACATGCTCGGCACCATTTTCACGCCCGATCGCGACCGCGCGAAGTTCATCGGCTTCTTTTTCCATTTTGTGAATGGCTTGGCTTTTTCATTCATTTACGTGGCCGCGTTTCATGCCATCGGAAGATCGACCTGGTGGTTCGGCGCGCTGATCGGACTGGTGCACGCGATTTTTGTTCTGACTGTCGCGCTGTCGATTTTGCCGGCGCTGCACCCGCGCATGGCGAATGAGCAACGCGGCCCGACGGTCGTTAAGCAACTGGAGCCGCCCGGGTTTCTCGGATTGCATTACGGAATTCGCACGCCCATCTCCGTCCTGGTTGCGCATGCCGTCTTCGGCGCCATCCTCGGCGCGTTTTATGTGATCAAGTGAATGGACCTGGCCGATTTTCGCGAATATTGCCTAACGAAGCCGGGCGCGACGGAAGGCACGCCATTCGGCGAGACGGTTCTCGTTTTCAAAGTCGGCGGTAAGATGTTTACACTGGTGTCGCTCGATGAAGTACCGGCGCGAATGAATTTAAAATGCGATCCAGATCTCGCGCTGGAGTTGCGCGATCGCTTCGAACAAGTGCACCCTGGTTATCACATGAACAAGAAGCATTGGAACACGGTCGAGCTCGAAAGCGGAATTCCCGATGCGGAATTGCGCAAGATGATCGATCACTCGTTCGATCTCATTGTGAAAACCTTGCCGAAAGCTGTAGAGGCCGCTGTCCTCAGCGGCCGGCCTAAGAAATTGCCGCCGGGGACGGGCGTCGCTACAACAAAGCCCGTAGCTCGACCTCGCCGATCTCCAACTGCAAGGCGTCGCGGGCGACGTTGAGAAAATTATCGGCCGCGTCCGTGAGCGCGACGCGGAGTGCACCTTGTCGATCTTCCGGCGCGCGGAGGGATTGTCGATCTAACAAATTGCGCACGGCCGTGGCGCAGTTTTGCGCGGAGTCGACAAGCTTAACACTGTCGCCTAACGAGCGCGCGATGGCCGGCGCGAGCAACGGATAATGCGTGCAGCCGAGCACAAGCGTGTCGATTCCATCGCTAATCATTGGATTGAGATAACGCGCGATCACTTGATCGGTCACTTTGTCATCGAGCAAGCCTTCCTCGATCAATGGCACCAGTA
>QHPZ01000083.1:5104-9731 GCA_003219225.1 Verrucomicrobiota bacterium
GCGCCCGGCTCGATCACGCCGATCACCGGCACCGACACATGTTTGCGCAGCTTCGGAATCGCAACCGAGGACACCGTGTTGCAGGCGACGACGATCAGCTTTGCGTTCTCCCGCATCAGCATATCGGCAAGTTCAATCGCGTAACGCTCGACCGCGTCCGCGCTTTTGTTTCCATAAGGAACGCGCGCTGTGTCGCCGAGATAAAAGATGTTCTCGTTAGGCAAAACATCACGCAGCGCCTTGACGACGGTCAGCCCCCCGATGCCGGAATCGAAAACGCCAATCGGCCGCGCGTCGCTCATGCTGACAATGTGGCGCAACTTTGTAAGTTGCGCATTCAGGAGCGCAAGTTGGAAACTTGCGCCACATTACCGGCGACCATGCCCGAGCTTGCAAAAAGATACGATCCAAAGTCAGTCGAGCCGAAATGGTACGCGCGCTGGCTCGAAGATCAGGATTTCAAAGCCGACGCGAAATCGGCAAAGCCGCCCTTTTCGATTGTGATGCCGCCGCCGAACATCACCGGCGTGCTTACGCTCGGGCACGTGCTCAACAATACCATCCAGGACATTCTCGCGCGACGCGCGCGGATGCAGGGTTTTGAAGTGCTCTGGCTGCCGGGAATGGATCACGCCGGCATCGGCACCCAGACCGCGGTGGAAAAATGGCTGCGCAAGAACGAAGGCGTGACGCGACACGATCTCGGCCGCGAGAAATTTCTCCAGCGCGTGCTCGAGTGGCAGGACAAACACGGCGGCATCATCATCGATCAACTCAAGCGCCTCGGCTGCTCCTGCGATTGGTCGCGCCAGCGTTACACGTTCGACGACGCTTACGTGCGCGCGGTCGAGAAAGTTTTTGTCGATCTTTACAACAAGGGCCTGATCTACCGCGGCCGTCGCATGATCAACTGGGACCCGGCTGCGCAGACCGCCCTCTCCGACGAAGAAGTGATCAACAAGCCGCAGAAGGGAAATCTTTACTTCGTTCGATATGAAATCCCGGAAACAATCATGGCCGATACCGGCGTCGCCGTTCATCCGAGCGACAAGCGCTATGTCGATCTTGTCGGCAAACACGCCTGGCGGCCGTTGGCGCGGCAGAAAATCCCGATCGTGGCCGATGCCGCGATCGATCCGGAGTTTGGAACCGGCATTCTAAAGGTCACGCCCGCGCACGACAACCTCGATTTCGAGATCGGCCAGCGCCACAAGCTGCCGGTCATCGATGTTCTGCACCCCGACGGCCGGATCAACTGTCCGGCCGTGCCGGAGCTCGACGGGCTCGACCGTTTCGAAGCGCGAAAGAAAGCAGCCGAGTTATTGCAAGATCGACATCTGCTCGCCAAAACCGAACCGTACGAAAACAACATCGGTTTCAGCGACCGCAGCGACGTGCCGATCGAGCCGCGGCTGAGCGAGCAATGGTTCCTGCGTTACCCTAAAACGAAAGAAGCGCTCGCCGTTGTGCGCGATCATCTCATCCGCTTCTTCCCCGTGCATTGGGAAAAGGTTTACGGCCAGTGGCTGGAGAACATTCAGGACTGGTGCATTAGCCGGCAGGTCTGGTGGGGACATCGGATACCGGCATGGTACCCGAAAAAGAAATCAGAGGTCACAGGTCAGAAGTCAGAAATTTATGTCGGCCTCGAGCCGCCGGGTCATCCGGAAAATTGGACGCAAGAGGAAGACACGCTCGACACCTGGTTTTCCTCGTGGCTGTGGGCGTATGAGACAATGGACGAAGAGACGCGCAGAAAATTTTATCCGACCAGCGTGCTCGTAACGGCGCCTGATATTATTTTCTTCTGGGTCGCGCGAATGATTGTCGCCGGGCTGGAATTCAAACCCGGAAAATCGGAGCGCGATGAAGACAACATTCCGTTCCACGACGTTTTCTTTACCGGACTAATTCGCGATAAGCAGGGCCGCAAGATGTCGAAGAGTCTTGGCAATTCACCGGACCCGCTCGAGTTGATCGACAAGTATGGAGCGGACGGTTTGCGATTCGGCCTGATGCGGATCGCGCCGAGTGGTCAGGACATTCGCTTCGACGAAAAACAAATCGAAGAAGGCCGCAACTTCGCGACCAAGCTCTGGAATGCCGCGCGTTTGCGACAGATGCATAGATCACTCGCTCCAAGCGAGATTTTTGAGCGCGATTCGAAGAACTTCTCAGTACCACTGACCGCCGAAGACAAATGGATCTTGGTTCGTCTAGACGCTGCTATTCGTGCGATCTCCGAGGCGTTGGATGAATACCGTTTTAGTCATGCGGCAAACACGCTGTATTCATTTTTTTGGAGTGAATTTTGCGATTGGTATCTTGAAGCGAGCAAGGCCCAGATCGATTCGACGCGCCCTCAGCGTAGCGCGACTACCGTGGCCGTTTTGGATTTAATCTTTTCGAATGCGCTGCGCTTGATGCACCCGTTTCTGCCCTTTCTATCAGAGGAGTTGTGGCATGGTTTGGGTTTTGAAGAGCGGGAGCAGAAACGCAATCCCTCGATTCTGTTCGCCGAATGGCCAGAGCCTTTCAGCGAAGATTTCAAGCAACGCTTCAATCTTATTCCTGAGGCTGAACAATTTGGAGGCTTTCTTCACGAGGTTGTCGAGGCAGGTAGAACGTTGCGCCACGATTCTAATATTGCTTCGAATAAGCGAATCAGGTTCGTCTTTCGACCAGCGACAACCTTGACGGAAGATGAAGTCGTGACCTTGAAAGCTTTGCTCAACGCTGAACCGTTCGAACTAGTTAGCCGCGATTGGAAACCAGATAAAGAGACGCCAGCCAAACCGACACGACTCGGGGACATTTTTTTGATCGTCGGCACACTCGATAAGCAAGCCGAGCAGGAGCGACTCGATCACGAGATTGCGAAGGTGGAAGTGGAACTGCGGAGAGTTGAAGACAAACTGCAGAACAAATCCTTTGTGGACCGCGCGCCGGCCGCGGTGGTGGAGGAGCATCGGCAGCGGCAAAGGGATTTTATCGAGCGACTGGCGAAGCTGAAGGCTGCGCGCGAACGCCTGAACTGAATATCACGAAGAAGCAGAGATGCCCTCACCGGCGCTGTCGCGTCCGCCTCTCCCTTAGGGAGAGGATTGAGGTGAGGGTGCTTTGAGGCACGAACTGTTAGCGCGCAGCTAGCGAAACTGAAGCAGGCGCGCGAACGCCTGAATTAAACATCACTTTGTGATTGTCGATCTTGGCGCCGCGGCTCTCGAAGAACTCGCGCAGCTCGGGCGTGTAAAACGTGCCGTCGTGTTCGAGGTTTAGTTCGAGCCAGAGACGGCCGCGCGGGGTGAGATGCTTGGCCACGTCATCGAGGAAAAAGTCCCATTCGGGTAGGCCCCAGAGATCGGTTTGTTTGTGGTTGTTGAAACAGACGAGAAACGCGGTGATGAGATCGAATCTGTTGCCGAGATCGGGCAGGGGAACGAACGCTTCGATCCGCCAGATCACGCGGCGCACGCCTAACAACTCGGTGCTTTCGCGGAACATCGGGAGCCGATCGATATCGAGGCCGACCACGTCGTGGCCGAGCAATTGCGCGATGTAAGCGAAATAGCCGGCGCCGCAGCCGATATCGAGGACCCGCTTGCGCGAGGCGAGATCGAGCCCGGTGTCGCGGACCCGTTGGATGTTGATGTCGATCCAACGGGGCAGGTCGAGATATTTGGGCCAATCTTCGCATGCCGGATCATCGACGCCCCAGCGGTCGTACATTTGCTGGAACTTGGCGCGGTCCATCGTCGCGATGATCGCCTGCGGCTCGAGTTTCACGGGCAATCGCCAGTCGAGCAGCCAATGCCGCAGGTGTTGACCGGCGCTGCTGAATGCGCGACCGGTCGCAATTTTTCGCATCTTTTCCGAAAAGCGCATAGGTAAATCGCGGTACATTGCAGTGCTGGCGGGGCACTGCAATTTCAACTAAAATTCGAGGCGAATGAGCTGGTGGAAAAAGCTGGTTTGGTTTTCGGTCGCGGTGGTGGGTGTCGGCGCGCTGGCGGTCATCGCCACTTCGCGCGGCGAACCAGTCAACGCGCTCTGGATTGTCGTGGCCGGATTCTGTGCGCTCGCGATCAGCTATCGTTTTTACAGCAAATGGCTGGCGACCAAGGTACTTTTGCTCAACGATGAGCGAGCGACGCCGGCCGTCGTGCAAAACGACGGCAAAGATTTCGTGCCGACGAATCGCTGGATGGTTTTCGGTCACCACTTCGCCGCCATCGCCGGGCCGGGACCGCTCGTCGGGCCGGTGCTCGCGGCGCAATTTGGTTTTTTGCCGGGCACACTTTGGATTTTGATCGGGGCCACACTTGGCGGCGCGGTTCACGACATGATCGTGCTCTTCGCTTCGGTGCGTCGCGGCGGCAAAACGCTCGGCCAAATGGTGAAGGAAGAGATCGGCCGGGGTGTGGGCGCACTCGCGCTCATAAGCGTGCTGGCGATCATGATCATTTTGCTCGCCGTGCTCGCGCTCGTCGTTGTGCAGGCGCTGGCGAAAAGTCCGTGGGGCGTATTCACGATTGCGGTGACGATTCCGGTGGCGCTGATCATGGGCCTCGGTTTGCGCACCGCTAAAGTGAACGTCACTGCCATCACGATTTTTGGACTGCTCGGG
>QHPZ01000083.1:9749-17546 GCA_003219225.1 Verrucomicrobiota bacterium
TGGCGTTCGGCGTTTGGGGCGGACAATTCCTTTCCCATTATCCGGCGATCGAAGCGTGGTTCCGGCACGATGCGACGTGGCTCGCCTTCGCGATCATGGCTTACGGGCTGGCAGCGTCAGTGCTGCCGGTGTGGATGCTGCTGACGCCGCGCGATTATCTGAGCACGTTCTTGAAGCTCGGCACGGTCGCTGCGCTCGCGGTCGCGGTGATCGTGATCCATCCGATGCTGGAAATGCCGGCGCTGACAAAATTCATCGACGGCACAGGCTTGGTATTTGCCGGGCCAGTGTTCCCATTTGTTTGCATCACGATCGCGTGCGGTGCAGTGTCGGGATTTCACTCGCTCATCGCGTCGGGAACGACGCCGAAGATGATCGGGCGCGAGTCCCGGGTCCGCGACATCGGCTATGGCGCGATGGTGACCGAGATGATGGTGGCGTTGATGGCGATGATCGCCGCGTGTGTGATCCAGCCGGGCGAATATTTCGCCATTAACATGAAAGGTGCGCCGGCGGAAGTTGTCGCGAACGTTTCCGCCGCCGGTTTTCCGGTGACGGAAAATGACATGTCGATCCTGGCGCAGAATCTGGGCGCGAAAACGATGTTCAATCGCGCCGGCGGTGCGCCCACGTTCGCTGTCGGGATGGCGCACATGTTCGCGCGAATCTCGGCGGGGCCGACCGCGCTCGCGCTCTGGTATCACTTTGCCATCATGTTCGAGGCGCTGTTTATTTTGACGACGCTCGATGCCGGGACGCGTGTGGGGCGATTCCTATTACAGGACTTGTTAGGCAACGTGTGGCGACCGCTTGGGAATACGCGTTCGTGGACGATGAATTTTTTCACGAGCCTCCTGCTGGTCGCGGCGTGGGGCTGGTTTTTGTATCAGGGGGTAATAGATCCGCTCGGTGGGATCAACACGCTCTGGCCATTATTCGGCTTGGCCAACCAATTGCTCTCCGTGATCGCGCTTTGTTTGTGCACGACCATCCTGATCAAGATGCAAAAGACGCGATACCTGTTTATCACGCTCGTGCCGCTGACGTTCATGTGCGCCGTCACTTTCTCGGCCGGGTACCTCAAGATTTTTTCCCCTGATCCGAAGCTAGGTTTCCTGAGTGGCGCGCAATCGCTCGTCGATGAAGGGGCGAAGATTATCGATCCAGCAAAAGCCGCCGAGCTCGTCCGCCAAGCCGGTGTCTGGCGCTTCGATGCGCTCGTCGCCGCGTTTTTTCTTCTCCTCGTTTTGCTCATCGTGCTCGGCTCCAACTCATTCGCGGAACCAAGCCGGTGATCTTACGCGAGAGCGAGTTCGTACCGGTCGGCGAGACGCAGCTGGAGAACGTTTGACCGGAAGTCTGTAGGGGAAGCGGACCGCTTCCCCCACGGGAGGCTGTCAGCCTCCCCTACAGCTGCATCGGCTGATTAGGTTGCGCTTGTATCGACGGAGCGAGCGCGTAAATCTTGAACGATCTGCCTCATGACCTGGAGGCCAGCCTCGCTGCAATAGCTGTGAGGATCTGACGGCGGAAATTCATCTCGGATTGAGACACACTTCTGCCGAACCGCCTCCAGCTCGGGATCGTCTAGTCGGATCGAGATGAAACCGTCCCAATCCCACTGACTGCCTTTGCCGTTAACAAAGCCCTCAATTGTGTTTGCGACTTCCTTAGGTGTCCTCTTCATGCGATCTAACGAGAATTAGACCTAATTTCGGTCTAATCCCGACTCATTTTCCGTGTAACGGGACAAATGCGTGGTCGAAGACGTAGTCGGCGACTTGCTGGCCCTGGGCACCTGGTTCCAGCGATGTACGGCATCCACTGGACGACCCGTAGCCGCCAGTTTGCTTACATCGCGACGCTGAAAGCGCGATCCGTAGGCTTTGTGAAAGTCAGTCGGTTGTGGCTGGGCAAGGACCGGAAAGCTAAAGCCGACAGCGAAAAGGAAGGTCAAGAATTTCATACGCTTGCTGGCGGATGCGAACGAGTTTGTTAGCGGGGCCCTTGCGCGAACAGCGCGCAGATTGGTTGTTTTGAGCGGAAAAAGTAATTCGATAAATCGCTGCGTCTTGGAGGACGAGCTGTCTGCCGTCCAAAGCAGTGGGACGTGACCGAGCAGTCCCTCCAAAGTTATTTCCGGCGGAGGGGAACGAGAATCTCGCCGTCGGAACAAGTGAGGATGACGCGGCCGTCTTCGATAGCTTTGACTCTGAGCTGATAAGTTTGCGTGCCCGAGCGGAGGCTGAACTGCTGGCCTTCCTGCATGGCCTTGCCGTTGATGATCGCGAAACGCGTGCCCTGATCGAGCGTGATGGAAGTGAGCAGGAACGCGCTTAGCGGCACATCGAAGGCGCGGCCAGTCATGTTGGTCAATTGCGCGGCCGGCTTGAAGCCGATCGGCCAAAACGGATTGCGCCCGCCGCTGTCCATTTGGAAAGAGGATTTGCTTTTGATGTCGACCGAAGGGTGTTCGTCGGCGTAGGCGCTGCCGCAAACAAGCAAGCTCAAAACCAAAGAGGCGACGGCTGTTTTCATTTCTTCTCGATGAGATTGGCGGCGGCGAGCTCGACGTGCTGGAACTGCGGCGCATCAGGCGAGGCGTGAATGCTCATTCGCGTGACGCAAAGAAGCGGTTCGCTGTTTTCCAGATCGGCGATGGCCCGGCCGAGCGTGCCGTAATCAGCCTGCGGCAAATCGATGATCCAGTTGTAGCGCAGCCAGCCGGAAAGCTCCTCCGGCTTGAGCGCGGTGTTGCCTTCGAGACGGGCGACGGCCTTATCGATCTGCTCATTGGCAAAGAACGCTTTCATGCGCGGCGGGAACCACGCGATGGGCGCGCCTTCGGCGTTGACGGCTCTGAGCGCGCCGAAACGCGTAGTCGCAGCCTTTGCGTTTTGCTCGAGTTTAGCCGCCTTGGCCATTTCCTCCTTGGAATTGTCGAGTTTGCGTTGGCGATCGTTGATCTTGGCCAGAGCAACGTCGCGGCTGCGGTTGAGTGGGCCGAGAAAGAAAGTGAAATAAACGTAAAGGAGAAACACGAACCCGACGGTGCTGAGTCCGAGCTTTTTGAGCTGATCTTTAGTCAGTTTCATGTATCGCTTCGCTTCTTCTGTCGCGTCGGCGTTGTGGCGGGCGTAGGCTTTTGAGCAGGGGCGGGGTTGAAGTTGATGGCGAGGGTGTAGCGCGCCGTCGGCATGTGGGTGCCGCCGAGCGTGGCCATCGTGTCGAGGTCCTCGAGCGACTTAAACTCGACCTTAACCTCGCTGTAGCTCTGGCCCAGCTGCTCCAGTAGCAGTTGGCGCAAGTCTTCGGCTGCAGCGCGCGGTTCGCGGCCGGCCGCGATGCCCTCCAACGTGACGCTCACGCCTTTCTTTTCTTCGAAGACCGAGCCTTCGAAGCTGGTCAGTTGCGCGTTCGGCGCGACGCAGCGGGCGACTTTTTGCAGAAACGGCGCCCAGAAAAATCGGCCGTCGATGTAATCGTCAAGTGTGCGCGTTGTTTTGACGATGCCCTGGAGCTCGCTGACGCGTTTTTGCGCGGTTGTCACTTTCGGGTCGATCTTGGCCCAGTTTCGCTCAATCGCGTTGAGGCGGCTTTTAATTTCGAGCGTGCGATAAGCGTTCCACGAGTAATAGAGAAACATGACTGTGCCGCAGCCGATCAGCACGAGCATGCCGATCTTGAGCGGATCGCGCTGGCGCTGCCGCTGTTCCAGGATTTGCTCGTGGAGAAGATTGAGGTGAAGGGCCATCAGTGGTTAGCTGCGCAGGTATTCAAAGGCCGCCCCACAGGCGACGTTTAGCGACACGAATTCGTGCGGCAATGCTTCACGCTTTCCCGACGGCAGGGCGACTTCGCAGGTCTCCAGCGGGTCCCAGATTTCGCAGGGCAAGCCGAGTTCGTCGCTGAGCGTCTGGAGAATCGTTTCGAACCGGGCGAGACCGCCCGACACAAAAATCCGGAATATGCTTTCTTCTCGCTGGCCTTCAAAGAAGCCGATGGAATTGCGCACTTCCGTGGCAAGCCGAGAGAGCGACGTGCGACAAACATCGGCCATGCCGGGGTCGCCCTGTTGAATCAGCAACCAGGCCGCCGCTTCATCCAGTGCTTCCTCGGCCGTGAGCGCGTGGCCAAGTGCTTTGCCACCGTAATCGACGCTGCGAACGAGCACGAGTTCGCCTTTGCTGCCGATCAACATCGTGCTCTGCAAGTGCCCAAGGTCGAGAAGGAGAAAGCCTTCGTGATTGAAGATCTCGGGGTAAGCGATTTCAAACGCGTTGAACGAGCACACCGGCGCGAGCTGGAGAACCTGGCCGGGCAGCCGCACTTTGTTCATGGCGTCGGAGATTTGTTTGACCTTATCGCGCAACAATCCGCCGACGACGTAGCGCGTCTTGGTCATGCTCTGTACCGCTACGTTGCCCGCCGATTCGCTCGTCGCGGCGCGGCCATTGCTGCCCGCGCGCATCGAGACGGGTGCGACATCGAGCACGAAATCTTTGCATTCCTGGTTGAGCACGGCGAGGCCGTTCCAGCGCAGCGCGTTGCGAAGCAGATCAACGGGCGTATCCGGTTGCTCGACGATGCGCAATAGCGCCGCAGGGTCCGACACGGCTACGGCGCAGGCTTTCGAGCTTCCGAGCTCGCGCAGCAGCGATTTGACATGGTGCGCCAAGTCGTCGGCCGAGCCAAATTCTTCCGGCACCTGGTGCGAGGCGAAATTGGTCAGGACAAGGCGCGAATCGCCTTTTTGCCGCAGCGACACGCCTTTAAAGACGTGCGTGCCCAAATCCAGGCCGATGACGGAGTCTGCTCGTTTGCCCATCGCCAGCTTCCATGTAGCGGGAACTGTGCCGACCAGCGTCCGTTTGTCGGCTTGGGCTCGTGATGTGGGCGGCTGAGGCAGGCCGGCGGAACCGTTTTCGGACCTAATTTTCTACTCGCGCCCGCTGCTTTTTCAGTTCCGCGCGCCGGCGTTTTGATTCGAGAATGCGCCGTTTAAGTGCCGGTGGGCGGCGCGATTTGCGGCGGCGCTCTTTTTCGTGCGCGGCGATCTGCGCATGGCGCGCCGCGCGCTGTCGATGCTCAATGGCTCGCAGCAGCCGTTCGCGCGCGAGCTTGCGGTTTTGGCTTTGCGAGCGGGAATCCTGCACCGTCACGGTGATTCCGCTCGGCCGATGCCGCAGTGTAACCGCCGTGGCGACTTTGTTTATATTTTGTCCGCCGGGGCCACTCGAGCGCGCGAAAAATTCCTCAAGATCGCCCTCACGAATGCCGAGCTGCGCCATGCGCTTGTCGATCTTCTTTCGCACGACTACTCCCAGCTAAACCGGCGCGACGTTCTCGCGGCCATAACGCAGCACGCGCGCCATCCAAATCAGCTCGTTCAAGAATTTATCCAGCCGGCGGATCAAGTTTTGATCGAGCAGGTTGCCCTGCTTGTCGAATAACGACCCGATTCTGCCAAAATTGACGTCCTCAAAAATTGTGACCAGCCCCAGTTCGCGCATGACGGGCAGCAGCTGCTCGATCACCCGGGTGCCGCCGAACGGTCCGGCCGAGACACCGCAAATGCCGACGGCTTTGTGGATGTATTCCTTCAAATTCATGTCGAGCGCGTGTTTCAGCAGTCCCGGATAACCGTGATTGTATTCCGGCGTGACGACGATCAGTGCGTCGCAACGCTCGATCGTCGCGGAAAACGCCGCGTCCTTCATCTGCTCGCCGGCATCATCGAGCCGCATCGGCAGAGTGCGCACGTCGATCAGCTCCGTTTCCACGCCCGCGCGCTTTTTCGTTTGTTCAAAAACAAACCGCGCCGCGTGTTCGCTTTGCCGGCCTTGTCGCGCCGTGCCGAGGATCACCGGGATGAAGAGCGGACGATCTGATTTTGCGGGCATGTCGACGTGATCAGATGTCGATCTTCGCCTCTCCCTTCCGCTTTCCGCAATCCGAAATCGGCAATCGAAGTGCCGATGGCCGGATTCGAACCGGCACGGGCCTGTTCGGCCCAACGGATTTTAAGTCCGTTGCGTCTGCCATTTCGCCACATCGGCGGATTGCCGCGTAGTGTACGCACCTTCTCAAGGAGACCAAAATGAATTCGCTTTGCACGCGCCCCATGAAGAATGTGGTTGAACTTGGTTACGAAGATCGAGTAAAAGCGATAAGGGCAGAAAGCGGCGGTTTAATCCGTCGAAGGGCGCGATGCCTCAATGCCTAAAAGACTCGCCATCACGATAGCCGGCGCCGTTTCGCTCGGCAGCTATGAGGCCGGTGTGCTTTATGAGATCGTCGAGGCGATCGGACAACATAATCAGTCGGCCGCGAGCGAAGATGACAAGATCTACATCGATGTGCTGACCGGCGCCTCGGCCGGCGGCATGACGGCCACGATCGCCACCCAGAAGTTGATGCTGGAAGCGGACGCGCTCAGCGGCGCCTACAGCAACGCGTTCTACAGGCCGTGGGTCGCGGACGTTAACCTCGAAGGATTGCTCGCGCTGCACGGCAATGACGATCCGCTCAAATCAATTTTGTCCTCTGAGCATGTGATTGATATTTCGAAGCGATATCTGACTGCACGATATCAAAGCCACGTCGATCCGCCCCGGAAACGACATGCCGCCGCGGCGAACCGCATCCGCCTGGGCCTGGCCCTGGCAAATTTGAACGGGATTGATTATGGCCTGCCGCTGCGGCCGCAGGGCAAATTCGTTTACACCCGACATCAGGACGAGCTCACCACCTGGATCGACAAAGGCGTGGCTGCCGATGACGCGTTCGATTTTTGGGATCCGTTGCGCAACGCCTGCGTCTCCTGCGGCGCGTTCGCTTTTGCTTTTCGCGTCATCGATGTGATTCGACACGCTTCCGAATTCACCCGACCAAATCTCGATACGGTCATCGCTCCGGTGCAGACCTTTAGTTATACCGACGGTGGGACGTTCCAAAACGAACCGCTCGGTCTCGCGAAAAACTTGGTCGATCTAATCGATGAACATAAGAACGTCGAAAGCCGTTTTTATCTTTTCGTCGCGCCCGGCGTGAAGAGTTCGGTGAGCAACTCCGAGTTTACGGCGGCGGCGGCGAATTTTCGAGAAACGGCGCTGCGCCTGGTCGGCGCGATTTTTTGTCAGGCGCGTTTTCAGGATTGGATTTTCGCCGAGAAAGTGAACGCCCAGATCGAAGCGTTCAATGCGCAGGTGCGTGCAATGCTTCCGCTCTTTCGCAGTAGGAGCGCGGCGAATACGAGGCGGGCCAAGGCGCTCGACGCTCGCGGCGGCGCGGAAACGGATCGAAAACCAATGGAGCGTGGAGCTAAGCCAAATTAATTCGGCCAATCGCGCCGGTTGGATCGACGTCGTGCTCGCCCTTGAAACGGCGGCCCAGCTTTCGAACCGCGAAGAGATGGCGATATATGGGATCACGGCGTCGAACAGCGAACTGGCCAGTTCTGATCTTTCCTCGTTCGGCGGGTTCTTTGATCGGCGTTATCGCGACCACGATTACGACCTCGGCCGCGCCAAGGCTCGTCAATTTCTCGAAGACCCGAAGTTAAACGATCCCGGCCAGCTCGGGCCTATTCGTTATCCCAATGCCGAGCCGCTCCGCGCGATCGATCCGCAGTTTGACGGACTGACCCTGGAGAGAATGGCTGAGGGTCCGCGAAAAGAAGTGCGCGATCGTCTCGCCTCGCGCGCACACGATATTCTCGCTCAATTTCACATCGGCTCGGGACCCTTCGCCGGAATCGTTCGCACCGTAATTGTCGAGGCTTTGGTCAAACCGCAG
>QHPZ01000084.1 GCA_003219225.1 Verrucomicrobiota bacterium
CCGGCCTCACCGGCTTTCACCATGCTCACGAACAGCCGGTTGAAGACACGCGGGTGCTTGCTAATGGCCTCATGAAATGTTTCACCGCCTTGCACCCGGGTGATGACATCGCTGAGAATGTGCCGCAGACTGCGCTGCCGTTTCGGATCCGCTTGTTCGTAAAGCGCCGTTAAAGCTTGGACGAGTGAAATGCCGGCTTCAATCATCGTGGCCAGCTGTCGGGTGCAAAGCACCAAGTCAGTTTCCTTCACTGTCCACGTCTTCTTCCGCGAGCGGACCGACATCGCCTTGCGTTGCAGAGACAGCACCATGAGCCCGCGGCTCATCAGACTGGTGACGGCGTTGTCTTCGTTGAGAGCATCTTGGATTCCGGAGACGATGCGGCCGGAAGGATCCCGAGCTTGATAGGAGAAGGTGATCATACTTATAATTTCCATACTGAGTAGAGCAGCTAGGATGCCACCTCCATTACTCCGCCGCCCCAACCGCCTTGTTTTCATCCCTTTGCCTACTCAAAATTCCCTCGTGTCCACAGTCGCCGACGAGCTCAGCCAGCTCACGTCTTCCCTTTTTTTCTGGCAAAGCTACGACCGCGCCATCAAAGCCGATCTGTTCTCAACTGCTGTCGTGACGCGTGCCGGCGTTTTCGTTGTCGACCCAATCCTGCTCGACCACTCTGAACTTGGTCAATTGCAGCAGTGCGCCCGGATTGCCGGCGTCATCGTCACGAACGCCAATCACCACCGTGCAGCGACTTGGTACTCGCAACAATTTTCGGTCCCGATCTTCGCCGCCGCCGATGTCTTTCCGGGTGAAAAACCAACGCGGTTTATACAGATCGAAGACGGCGAAAAAATAGAAAATGAATTCGAGATCCGGCAGATCGATGGCGCGGTTGCCGGTGAAGTAGCGCTCTACCACGGTCGCGATGGCGGCGTATTAATTATTGGCGACGCGCTGATTAACTTTGAGCCATACGGCTTCACCTTTCTACCCAGCAAATATTGCCGCGATCAAAATGAAATGCGCCGCTCGCTCCGAAAACTTTTGGACTGTCAGGCCGAGCGAATCCTTTTTGCGCACGGTGCCCCCATCCTCTCGGACGTGAACGCGCGTTTGCGGCAACTCCTCGATGTCGACTGTTGAAGTGAGTCCGCAAGATGGACAATGCCGGAGCGATCCGCAGATGGCCGGGCCCGTCGTTCGTTTTTTCCGGCTGATCCGGTTTTCGCACACGATTTTCGCGCTGCCTTTCGCGCTCGGCGCGTTGATCGTCGCAGCGCGTGGCCGACCACCTCTACGAACCTTGCTGCTCGTTTTGGTCTGTATGGTAGCGGCCCGCACCGCCGCGATGCTCTTCAATCGCCTCGTCGACTGGTCGCTCGATCAGCGCAACCCACGGACCGCGTCGCGTCATCTGCTTTTGCCGAGATCGGCTGTGTTCATCCTCCTGCTGATTGCCTCGGCGCTTTTCTTGTTTGCAGCAGCGGCCATCAATCGTCTCACCTTCTGGCTGTCGCCGCTCGCGCTCGCCATCGTGTTCTTCTATTCAGTGACGAAGCGGTTCACCGTCGCGACGCATTTTTTCCTTGGTCTCGCGCTCGCGATCGCCCCGATCGGCGCCTGGATCGCTCAACGTGCACATGTCGATCTCGCCCCGTTGGTCCTCGCCGTCGGCGTCATCTGCTGGGTCGCCGGGTTCGATCTGATTTACGCCACTCAAGATTACGAGTTCGACGGACGCGAAGGGCTCCGTTCCCTCGTCGTGAAACTCGGTATCCGCCGCAGCTTGCGTCTGGCGCAACTGCTCCATGCGATCATGCTCGTAGCGCTGCTCGCTTTCGGCTGGCTGGCCGAGCTGGGTTCAATCTATTACGGCGCGATGGCGCTGGTTGCTGCGGCGCTCGTGTTCGAGCACCAAAGTGCACGCCGCCTCGATGTCGCTGCAATTAATCGCGCATTTTTCCAAAGCAACGCGTTTGTCAGCGCCGTTTTCCTGGCCGCGGTTTGCGCCGATCAATGTCTGAGATAAAGCGCGATTCAGTGGCCGTTACATCGCGTTCACTTGCGCGACGCGGCGCTCGTGACGGCCGCCTTCAAAGGGCGTCTCGAGCCAGATTTGAACAATTCTCAGGGCAAGCTCTTCCGCTATCAGGCGTTGTCCGAGGGAAAGCATGTTGGCATCATTGTGCTGGCGTGCCAGCCGTGCCGATTCTTCGTTCCAGCACAACGCGCAACGAATGCCATGCACTTTGTTTGCGACCATTGCTTCGCCGTTGCCCGACCCGCCGAACACAATGCCGCGGTCGCATTCCCCGCGCGCGACCGCTTCAGCGGCAAGACGAATGAAACCAGGATAATCCACCGGCTCCTCGTTAAACGTGCCGAAATCTTTCACCTCGTGCCCGAGCGAGCCGAGGAGTTCCTTCACTTTTTCCTTGTAGCGAAAGCCGGCGTGGTCGGTGCCAAGTGCGATTTTCATGAAACGTCGCGCCGCGTTCTGTGACGATGTCGATCTTAGCCGCTCTGCAATCTGGCCAGTTCGCTCCAGAGGTCCCGCTCCCGCTGACTCAATTTTTTCGGCACGTTGATTTGCAGCTCCACGTAAAGATCGCCCCGTTTTCCGGACGCGCTCGGCAAACCGCGCTCGCGTAATCGGAACCGTTGGCCGCCCTGGGTCCCGGGCGGCACCTTTAGCCGCACGTTGCCCTCCAGCGTCGGCACCTTCAGTTCCATGCCGAGGACCGCCTGCCACGGAGCAATTTTTTCCTCGTGAATCAGATCGCTGCCTTCGACACGAAAATCGGGGTGCCGCGCCAGACGCACGCGCAAGAACAGGTCGCCGCTTTTGCCGCCGCGCGCGCCCGCTTCACCCTGACCAGCGAGTCGGATGCGCTGCCCTTCGTGCACGCCGCGCGGAATTTTCACCTGATACTGCTCGACCTTGGTCGAGCCCGCGCGCCGCAGCGACACCGTCCGTGTCGATCCGTCCAGCGCTTCTTCGAGCGTAACCATGATGTCCGCTTCAACATCCGCGCCCCGCTCCGCTGTCGCTGCTTGTCCGCCAAATCCGCCAAACGCCGACCGGCCGCGGCCGCCGCCGAAGAAAGCCTCGAAGAAATCGCTGAACCCAGTGCCGCCGAACTCGAATTCAATCCCGCCGTCGCCGCCGCCCCATTGGTAGGACCGCCCTCCGCCCGGCTGACCGCTCCATTGCGGCGGCGGTTGAAACCCGCCCGGCTGGTTCCAATCGGCCCCGAGCTGATCGTACTTCTTGCGTTTCTCCGGGTCGCTCAGGACCTCATATGCCTCGTTGATCTCTTTGAATTTCTCTTCGGCCGCCTTTTTGTCCTTGGCCACATCAGGGTGGTATTTGCGCGCCAGTTTGCGAAACGCGCTCCGAATCTCTTCGTCGCTCGCCGCTTTCGGAACACCGAGTGTTTCGTAGTAATCCCTGAATTGGACCGGCATCCCGTGAACTTCTGCACTGCGAAGGTGTAGCGCAACTCGCTCGCGATCCAGCTGGTGGGGCGAGACTCTGTCGAGCCGACGAACGCGTTCCCGCAATTCGACGGCTCCGCAGAGCGTCGCCCCACCGACCAGGAAGTTGCTCGCGCTTGATTGTCGAACAAATTTTATCGATGCGCGAGCTCGGAAAATTCCTCATCATGCTCGGAGCGATCGTTTTGCTTTTGGGTCTTATTTTGTGGAGCGGTTTTGCTCCGAATTGGCTGGGCCGTTTGCCCGGCGACATCCGGATCGAGCGCGAGCACTCCGCGTTCTATTTCCCGATCGTCACCTGCATCATTCTGAGCATTCTGCTCAGCATTTTGCTATCGATCTTTCGCCGGTTTTGAAAAAGCCCACCACGTCGCGCCAGCAACTCGCGCTCGCGCGGCACGTCGCCCGATTGCGCAGATGTCGGCGCTGTCCGCGAATGCAATCCACACCCGTATCCGGCGGCGCAATCGTGAGCGATGTGATCCTGATCGGTCAGGCGCCCGGCCCACGCGAACCCGTCCGGCAGCGACCTTTCGCCCACACCGCCGGACGCACCCTGTTCCAATGGTTCGAGAGGTTCTGCGGACTGAATGAATCGGCCGTAAGATCGACAATCTATTTCGCCGCCGTCTGCCGATGTTTTCCCGGCAAGAATTCCAGCGGCGGCGATCGCGTGCCGACTGGTAATGAAATCGGTAACTGTTCTTCGTGGCTCGACGACGAGATAAAAATTTTGCAACCGCGGCTGGTCATTCCCGTGGGCCGACTTGCCATTGGCCAGTTCGTCGATTGCTCCAAGCTGGAAGAAGTGATTGGCAATTTGATCTAATCCCTCTTCCGCATCCTTCGGGCGCATCACCCTGGCACAAACTCCCGCCCGGCCGCGCTCTGACCGCGCGCGCGCTGCGCAAAATCGCGCAGCATCCAGCAATTGTCGATCTGGTAGGGCGCGACTGCCGGGTGTTCCGAAATTGACCACAATCGCGCGCTCGCCTTAGTACGCGCGAGCATGGAAGTCCCTACTCGCACAGAGATTCCGGATTCAGACAAATGGGACCTGACGCTTCTCTTCGCGGATGTCGGCAAGTGGCAGGAGAGTTTCCGCTGGGTGCAGGAGACATTTCCGCGGCTGAAAGAGTGGCAGGGCCGCGTGGGTGAATCGGCGCAAAGCCTCGCCGCTTGCCTCGAGTTCGAGAAGACGCTCGAGATGAAAGTCGAACGCCTTTATCACTTCGCCGGGTTGCAGCTCGCCGAAGACAACGCCAACCCGGAGCACCTCGCGCGCGTCGGCAAAATGCAAAATCTGCTTACCCAGATAGGCGAGGCCGCGGCGTTCATCGTTCCCGAATTTCAGGCGATCGACGATGAAAAATTCGCGCAGTTCATGGCCGATCCGCAGCTGGCCGATTGGCGGATCAAGCTCCACAAAATCCGCCGCATGAAGCCCCATGTCCTTTCCGAGAGGGAAGAACGTCTCCTTGCCTTGGGCGACAGCGCCCTGAGCGGCTATGACGACACTTTTTCGCAACTGACCGACGTGGACATGAAGTTCGGTGCGTTGACGGATGAGACCGGACGCGAAAAAACCCTGACCCAAAGCTCGTTCATGTCATTTTTGGTCAAACGCGATCCTGACCTGCGGAAACGCGCCTTCCACCAGTTTTACGCCGAGTTCCAGGATCACCAATACACGCTGGCGACATCATTGGCCTATTCGGTAAAGGCGGATGTTTTCCGGGCGCGCGCGCGCAATTTTTCCTCCGCGCTCGAAGCTGCGCTCTTCCCCGATGATGTGCCGGTCGCCGTTTACGAAGGGTTGGTCGAATCGGTGCGTGCGCATCTCGCGCCGCTCGTCCGCTATTTTGAACTGCGCCGTCGCGTGCTCGGTTTGTCCGAGCTGCATCATTACGACACCTATGTCCCGCTCGTCCCGGAAATTCAGACGCGCATCTCGTTTGATCAAGCGA
>QHPZ01000085.1 GCA_003219225.1 Verrucomicrobiota bacterium
CGCGTCGGCAACGGGCCGCCGACTTACATTCGCGATGTGGCGAAGGTCGAAGACTCGCACCAAATCCAAACCAATGTTGTGCGTGTCGAGGGGAAACGGCAGGTTTACATACCGATTTATCGGCAACCTGGCGCGAACACCATCGCAGTGGTCGAGGGTATCAAGGCGCAACTCAAGCCGATCCTCGAACGCATCAAAGGCATCAATCTCGACGTAGTCATGGACCAGTCGGTTTACGTGCGTCAGGCCATTAGCAATCTCGTCCAGGAAGCTGCACTCGGGTTTCTGCTGGCGGCCGCGATGGTTTTCATTTTTCTCAGAAGCGCGCGACCGACTGGTATCGTGCTGATGGCGTTACCGTTGGCAGTGCTGGGCTCACTCATCGGTTTGTATTTTACGTCGCAAACCCTCAACGCCATGACGCTGGGCGGCATCGCCGTTGTGATCGGCTTGCTCATCGACGAATCGATTGTTGTGTTAGAAAACACCGCGCGCCATTTGGAGTTGGGCGCGACGCCGCGTGAAGCCGCACTCATCGGCGCCAGCGAAGTGATGCGGCCGCTGACGATTGTTACGATCACGATAAGCGTGGTGTTCTTCCCGATCGTCTTCATCGGCGGGATCGCGAAATTCTTGTTCGCGCCGCTGGCCATGGCCGTGATCTTCGCGATTTGGACAAGCCGTCTGCTCGCGTCCACGTTCGTCCCAGTCTCAGCCGCCAGATTTTTCCGCGCGCGGAAAATTGTAGGGGAAGCGCATCGCTTGCCGTGGTTCGAGAGCCTCCGCGATCATTACACCCGCGCACTCGATCGCTGTCTGCAACTGCGCCGTCCCGGGCTCGCCTTAACCGCGGTCGCATTTATCTTGTCGATGTCGATCTTTGCGTTGATCGGCACGGAACTTTTCCCGCAGACCGACGCGGGGCAGTTCACGGTCAAAGTGCGCGCGACCACCGGCCTGCGCGTCGAAAAAACCGAGGAGTTGATCGCGCAAATAGAAAAAGCAATCGGCGCTGTTGTTCCCGAAAAGGAGCGCAAGCAGGTCATTTCAAATATCGGCGTTCTACTCGATTGGCCTGCGGCGTACACGCCCAACTCGGGACCGCAGGACGCGTTCGTTCTTGTGCAGCTTGGCCAGCATCACGCGCGCTCCACTCTTTCCTACGTCAACGAACTGCGCAAAAAACTGCCCCGGCAATTTCCCGGCATCGAATTCAACTTCGACACCGGCGGAATGTTGAGCGCCGCACTCAATGGCGGCTTGCCGTCACCGATCAACATCCAGATCGAAGGCAACAAGCTCGAAGTCGCGCACGAGATCGCGGAGAAAATTAAGCGTTACGCCCAGACCGTGCCGGGCGCTGTGGACGTGCGCATTCAGCAGCGGCTCGACGCGCCGCAGATCAATATCGACGTCGACCGCGTCAAGGCCGCGCAGGTGGGACTGACCCAGGAGGAAGTCGTCAAAAACATCGTCACCGCGCTGAACAGCTCGATCAACTTCGCCCCATCATTCTGGATCGACGAGAAAAACGGCAACGATTATTTTATCGGCGCGCAGTACCGCGAGAACGACATCCAATCGATCAACACGATCCTCGACATCCCCGTCACGGGCAAAGATCAGCCGACGCCGGTAGCATTGCGCACCGTTGCAAAATTTTCGCGCGGCACGGCCTATTCGGAAATCAATCATCTCAACATCACGCGCGTGACGGATGTTTTCGTCAACGTGCAGGAGCGCGACGTCGGCTCGGTCGCACGCGATATCGAGCGTTACATCGACAAGATCAAAAACGACCGGGCGCTAGTTCCCGAGGGTTACTCCATCCAAATGCGCGGCGAAGTGCAAACGATGCACGAATCATTCAGGTCGCTTGGCTTCGGCTTCTTCCTCGCGGTCCTGCTCGTGTATCTGGTCATGATCGTCGAGTTTCGTTCGTTTCTCGATCCGTTCATCGTCATGTTTGCCGTGCCGCTCGGCTTGATTGGCGTCGCGTGGATGCTTTTTCTCACTCACACGTATCTGAGCATTCAATCAATGATGGGCATCATCATGATGGTCGGCATCGTGGTGAGTTTCAGTGTGCTGATGGTCGATTTCGCCAACCGCATCCTGGCGGAGGCCGCGGAAAAAAATGAGCGCAAAACTTCGCGCGACGCCATCGCCGAAGCTGCCGCGATTCGGCTGCGTCCGATCTTAATGACTGGCCTGGCTGCGATCCTCGGCCTCACGCCAATGGCGATTTTCGGCGGGGCGAACATCCCGCTGGCTCGCGCGGTCGTTGGCGGAATTCTCGCTGCGCTTGTCCTTGTACTGTTCGTCGTGCCAGTCCTCTACGTTTTCTTTAAGCGTGACAAAGTGGTCGCAGTTTCATGAACGGGGCGCCTGCAAAGTTTTGCGCGGTCGTGCTCACTGCAATTGCGCTCGGTGTCCAGAGCAGCTGTGACTGGTTCCAACCGCAGGCTCCGGCGACGTCCGTGCAAACAATTCATCCAAAGCGTGGCGAAATTGTGCGGCGAATCACGTTGCCGGGAAACGTGATGGCTTATCAGCAGGCGACGCTATACGCAAAAGTCGCTGGTTATTTGAAAACGATCGGCGTGGATAAGGGCGACACGGTGAAGGAAGGCGATCTGCTGGCCGAAATCGAAGCGCCCGAAATGCTGGCCGATCTCGTTAAGGCCAAGGCGGAAGCCGAAGCGGCGCAGCTCGATTACAGGCGCGTCGCGGAAGCACAGAAGAAGGCTTCGGATTTGGTGATGCCGCAAACGGTGGATGCAGCGAAGGCGAAATCGGGCGTAGCGGTCGCCGGTGTCCAACGCATCGAGACACTGCTTAGTTACGCGAAGATCACCGCGCCTTTCTCTGGCGTAATCACTAAGCGATGGGTCGATCCGGGCGCGCTCATTCCTGCACCGACTTCCGCCGCCGCAGCAAAGACCGCCGCAGTCGTCACCCTGATGGATTTCAGCACTGTGCGCATCGACGTGGCAATTCCCGACACGGAGGCGCCCTTCGTGAAGAAGGATTTGCCGGTGAAAGTGGCTGTGGACGAGCTGCCGGGCCGCGTGTTTCAAGGCACGATCGCACGCTTTTCCTACGCGCTCGACGAATCGACAAAAACGATGGCGACCGAAATTGACATTTCGAATCCAGACCTCGCGTTGCGTCCCGGGATGTGGGCGAGCGTCGAGGTCGAACTTCAAAAGAAACAAAACGCGTTGCTGATTCCCGCCGAAGCGCTCGTCACCGAGAAAAACAAAAACTCCGTGTTCATCGTGCGCGACAACAAAGCACAAAAAGTTTCCGTCACGACCGGATTTGATGACGGAGTGAACATCGAAATCATCAAAGGCTGCGCACCCGGTGACGCCGTCATCGTCGCTGGCAAACAATCGGTCACGGACGGACAGAAGGTTCAACCGACGGAAACAAAATGAAACGCTGCTGTTTCGCTGCCACGATCGTTGCGCTCCTTGCAAATTCTACCGCAACGGCAGGCGAATCAAATGCGCCGGAGAAAACCGTTCTAATCGATTTGCCTTCGGCGCTGCGTCTGGCTGGGGCGCGGAATCTCGATGTTCAACTTGCGAGGGAGAAGGTCGCTGAAGCGTATGCGGCGCAAGAGAGCGCTATTGAACGATTTTTCCCGTGGGTTGCGCCGGGCATCACGTATCGCCGGCACGACAACTTGATCCAAAACACTGAGGGCGTGATCGAGGATGTTCACAAACAGAGCTACTCACCAGGAGCGGCCATTGCGGCGCAGACCGATCTCGGTGATGCAATTTTCAAATCGCTCGAAGCTCACCAGCTTACGAAAGCTGCTCGACACGGTTTCGATGCCCAGCAACAGGAGACAACCCTCGGCGCTGCGCGCGGCTATTTCGATTTGGCCGCCGCGCGTATCGACTGATTACGCGGCGGAGATCGATCGCGCCGTGGAAGCGGGCATCGCTTTCAAGGGGGACGCGCTGCGAGTCAAAGTGCAGCAACAGCGCGACGAAATCGCATTGCGGCGAGCGGAAGAAGATGTACGACTCGCTTCCGCGAAACTGGTTCAGATTTTGCATCTCGATCCAATCGTCGAACTGGTGCCGCGCGATGCGAGCGTCGTGCCGCTCTCAATTGTCTCCACGACGGATTCCCTCGGTGATCTTGTTTCGCAGGCTTTGGCGGCGCGGCCTGAAACGCGACAAAGCGCGGCTCTCCTCAGCGCAGCGCAGCATGCGAAGAACAGTTCGATTTACGGTCCGCTCATTCCAAGCGTCGGCGGCCAGGCGTTTTTCGGCGGGCTCGGCGGCGGAATGAATGGCGAGACTGGACACTTTGGCGAATCGGAGGATTATGTGGCATTACTCAATTGGCGCGTCGGTCCGGGCGGCCTTTTCGATTTCGGAAACATCCACGCCCGACAGGCTCGTGTGCGGAGCGCAGCATTCGCGGTCGACAAAGTGATCGATCAAGTTGCCAACGAAGTCATCACCAGCCACACGCGTCTCCGATCACTCACCGACCAGATCGCTACAGCAAAACAATCACTCTCCGATGCGGCAGAAGCTTTGCGCCTCGGACAGGAACGCAAAGAATTCGGTGTCGGTGTCGTCCTGGAAACGATCCAGGCCGAACAAGACTTGGCGCGCGCTCGCAACGATTACCTCAACCTCGTCACCGATTTCAACAAAACGCAATACGCGTTGCTACGCGCTCTAGGCCGACTTTCTCCGCCATGGTCGACTTCCGGTAGAAGAGTTCACTGAAACCGCACACGGCCCTTGGATGATTGTTACAACTGGGTGGCGGAAAGTGACGATTCGGCAAATTTTCACATAAAGGCCGAAATGATTCTGTAAATTCG
>QHPZ01000086.1 GCA_003219225.1 Verrucomicrobiota bacterium
CTTGGTCGCGCCGTAAATCTGAATCGCCGGCTTGAGCGCAAACAAACTCAGGCGGAAAACGCCGCTCAAGATTCGGCTGACCGGCAGGCGCTCTAGGATCAGACCCGCAACAAAGGCGTAAAACAACGATTGCCCGGGGTTCTGGCGAACGTAGTCCTCAGTCTGACTGAGCAACGCATCGAATTGCTCTTTTGTGTAACGCACCGTGCGCTCGGCGAGGTCCTCGGATGGTGTGGCGGTTGATTCGTCCATACATCTAATTGTTCGAAATTGAATCGTTGTCCGCGCGCAGCATTTGGTCAACGCAAAGATAACCAGAGGGAACTCGCGCCGGCCCCGTGCGGAAAATCAGGCAAAGCCGGCAGGTGAACAAATTTCGCGGCCCGGCCGGCTGTTTTGAGACAATACCGCGCCAGTACTTCGAGCGCCTGGCGGCCGAGTTCCGAGCAATTGGTCGCGAGCAGGATGTGGCCGTCGCGCGCCGCTACTTCAAGCGCCATGAGCAGCAGTTGCTCGAAATCGCGTTCCACCCGGAACATTTTGCCGGGCCCACGATGCGCGAAGGTCGGCGGATCAAGAATGATGGCGTCGAATTTCTCTCCGCGTCGGGCCAGCCGCGGCAGCACTTTCAGCACGTCGTCGGCGATGAACTGATGGACATTCGTCGTCAGAGTGTTGAGCGCAAAATTCGCGCGGCCACGTGCCAGCGCTTTCCGCGAAAGATCGACATTTATCGTGGTCGCCCCAGCTGTGGCTGCGGCCACGCCAAACGAGCAGGTATAGGCGAAACAATTGAGAACGCGTTTCGGAGTGAGCTTGCGCAGATACGCGCGGTTTTCTCGTTGATCGACAAACAAACCGACCGAATACCCCGCAGCGAAATCGATCTCAAACTTGAGCTGCCTTTCCATCGCTGTGGTCTGCAAATTTTCGGCGGCGTCGCCAAACAGCAGCTGCGGCTGGCCGCGTTCTTCATTTTTTCTGGGCAGAAAGCGGGTGAAAATTCGGCCGCAATCGAAAGCGACGGCGGCGGCCCACAAATGCAATTCCAATGTGAGTCGCTCGCGCGCCTCCGGGGTTCTGAACGAAACGAGAATGTCCCGGCCAAACCGCTCGACCCAGCCGTCCTGCATCGTGGCGAGCCGATGTGCATCGGTCTTTTCGGCCTCAAAGTCACGCAGCAGCGCCGCGTCGATCCAACGAGCTATCGGTTTTTTCACTGTGCCGACACGGGTGCGCTCGCGTCTAATCTAGCTTCGACTATGGCGCGGCTTGCTGCAGTCGTTAGGCGCATTACACTTTCGCCTCACTGCGTGCGGTTCTGCCGCGACTGCGCCAGGGTTCCAATGATGCAACAAGTGACCATTCGCGTGCCGGCGAGCACTTCCAATCTCGGCCCGGGTTTTGACTGCCTGGGTGTGGCGCTTCGCATTTACAATCATGTAACCCTTAGGCGTGGCGGAAAGTCGCGGATGCCGCGGATTGTGACGGGAGCAGCCAGGCGGTTCTTCAACGAAATTGCGAGGCAGCCTTTCCCATTTTCTTTCTCGTGCTCGGCGGAAATTCCGGCGGCGCGCGGTTTGGGCGCGAGCGCGACGGTTCGGCTGGGCGTTTTGCATGGGCTGAACGAGCTGAGCGGCCGGCCGCTCGATCGATTGTCGATCTTTCGATTGGCTGCGCAGCTGGAAGGCCACCCCGACAATGCCGCGCCCGCGTCGTTTGGTGGCTTCACGACTGTGCGGGCTACAATCGTCGCAAGCTTTCCCGTTTCGCCGCGGCTCAGTTTCGTTCTGCTCGTGCCGGACCTGGAGATCAAAACCGCAGCTGCTCGAAAAATCTTGCCGCGAGAAATTGGACGATGGAAGGCGGTCGAAAGCTGCGCCAACGCCTGCGCGATCGTGGCGGCATTTGCGTCGCATCGCTACGAAGATTTAGCGGGCACCTTCGCTGACAGTTTTCACCAGCCATTTCGGGCAAAACTGATCCCGTTCCTGCCGCGCGTCATCGCCACCGCCGAAAAAGCGGGCGCACTTGGCGCGTTTCTCAGCGGCAGTGGATCGGCGATTTGCGCGGTGACGCTGCACCATCGAGACGAAGTTGCCGCCGCGATGTTGCGCGCCGCGCGCTCCACCGCCTCACGCGTGATCATCGCGACTGCCGATAATCGCGGCGCCCAAATCAGAAATCAGCAATCAATAATCAGCAATCGCGATGCAGCGCTGGCTTGAAAATCTCGAGCAGTTCGCGATCGACGTCATCCTCGAGCGGCGGCATGGCGCGCGCGCGAACTTTCTGCGCGGTCTTCTTTATGCGCTCTCGTTGGTTTACGAACGGCTGGTTCAATTGCGCTTGATTCTCTATCGCAAAAGAGTCTTTCGCGAGCGCGCCCTCGGTTGCCTCGTCATCAGCATTGGCAATCTCACCGTCGGCGGGACTGGCAAAACGCCGATTGTGGAAAAGTTCGCGCGCGCTTTACAGTCCGGCGGCCGCCGGGTTGCGATCCTGAGCCGCGGCTATAAAAGTGTGCCGCGCAAACGCAGTTTGGTTGATCGTTTTTTGAAGCGCAACGTCGAGCCGCCGCGCGTCGTGTCTGATGGCCAATCACTGCTTCTCGATTCGCTCACCGCCGGCGACGAGCCTTACATGCTCGCGCACAATTTACGCGACGTGATCGTTCTTGTGGACAAGGACCGCGTCAAAAGCGGCCGCTTCGCCATCGACAAATGGAAGGTCGACACGCTCCTGCTCGATGATGGGCTGCAATATCTCCACCTCAGACACCGGCTCGACATGGTGCTGGTCGATCGACAAGCGCCCTTCGGAAACGAATTGCTTCTCCCGCGCGGCACCTTGCGCGAACCGCCGCGGAATCTGCGCCGTGCGAGTTATATTTTCATCACCAAAAACACCGGCGAACCGAACGATGCGCTCGTCCAACGGATCCGCCGCTATAATCGCACCGCCGAAATCATCGAGTGCGCACACAAACCGCTTTATCTCCAAAATGTTTACACGGGTGAACAACTGCCGCTGGAGCATGTGCGCGACGCGTTCATCGGCTCGCTCTGCGCCATCGCCGCACCAGAAAGTTTCGAAGGCGCGCTCAAAAAGCTCGGCGCACATGTCGATCTTGCGAAGCGCTACATCGATCACCACTATTTTTCCGAAGCCGAGCTGAAGAGCTTCATCGCCCGTTGTATCCGCCGCGATCTTGCCATAATTGTCACGACCGAGAAAGACGCCGTGCGCATGCCGCGTCTCGCCGAAGCCGAGATCAAGGTGCCGGTTTATTTTCTGCGGGTTGAAATCGAGATCCTCACCGGCCACGAAAGCTGGGAGCACTGCGTCACTCGCATCTGCAAACCTCAGCCCGTGCTCCCGCCGGAGCGCTTCTTCGCTTAGCAGAAGCAAACGCCGAACGCTCAACATCGAATCCCGAAGTCAGAGGTCTGAATTCGGGGTTGGACGTTCGGCGTTCGGCGTTCAACGTTTGCTGCAATGTCCGGAAAAGCCCAGCTCATTGTCGAAGGCAAACAGCTCGCCGTCTCGAATCTGGGCAAGGTCCTGTACCCGAAGGTTGGATTCACCAAGGGAGAGGTGATCGAGTACTACATCCGCATTGCGCCGGTGCTGTTGCCGCATTTGCGCGATCGACCGTTGACGATGAAGCGGTATCCGAACGGCGTGGACGCGGAGTTTTTTTACGAAAAAAACTGTCCATCACATCGGCCGAGCTGGGTCAAGACAGCAAAGGTCTGGAGCGAAGGCAATAACCGGATCATGGATTATTGCCTGGCCAACGATCTGCCGACGCTCGTCTGGGCGGCGAACCTGGCCGACCTCGAATTGCACACCTCGCTCTCGCGCAAACGAGATGTCGCGCGTCCAACGATGATGGTGTTCGACCTCGATCCCGGCCCGCCCGCCGACATCGTCCAATGTTGTCAGGTCGGTCTCTGGCTGCGCGATCTGCTGGCGCAGGTGAAATTGAAATCGTTCGCGAAAACCAGCGGCTCAAAAGGGCTCCAGGTCTACGTGCCGCTCAACTCACCGGTGACCTACGACGACACCAAACGTCTCTCCCGCGCGTTGGCCGAGCATCTCGAGCGCGAACATGTCGATCTTGTCGTCTCGAAAATGTTGAAGTCACTGCGCGGCGGCAAGGTGCTGGTCGATTGGAGCCAGAACGACGAACACAAAACCACCGTCTGCGCCTACTCCCTCCGGGCCAAGGACGAGCCGACCGTCTCCACGCCGGTCACGTGGAACGAAGTGGAAAACTGCCTGAAAAAGAAAAAAGCCGATCTCCTCAAATTCCGCTCCGACAAAACCCTCGCCCGCGTCGAAAAACTCGGCGACCTCTTCGAATCGATCGAAAAACTCAAACAAAAGCTGCCGAAGAAATAAGAGCTGTAACAATAATGTCGTATGAGCCTTGTCGTTAGCGTTTACGTCCGCGAAGGCATTGTAATGGCTGCCGACAGCCGTCTAACGCTCAATACGGAGGCAAGGCAGCCGGACAAGACAGTCGTGAATCTGGCGGTCGGCCAAAGCGATTCAAATTACAAATTGTTCCTCGCACCTGGCAACGTTGGCATTTCGACGTACGGCGCTGCGGATATTGCTGGCGTGCCAATCGCGGGGTACGTGGAGTCGTTTATCGTCAAAGAAGTAAAAGACCAGTCTGCAACCGTTGAGCAGGTCGCCAGAAAACTATTACAGCACTTCTCGACGTTCACCCCGCTGCCGAAAACTCAATATCATGTCGCGGGCTATCAAAAAGTTGGTGATCAAGTTGAGCAGCAAGTGTGGCACGTAAATCTTGAAGCAAAAAAATCTCCAGATTAAATAAGCCCGGTGAACAAGGAGCTTCGTGGGGCGGTGAAGCGGATATTCTCGGCCGTTTGATCCAGCCGGTCGCGCAAATCGACCAACACGATGCGATTCAACATAAGTTTCCGCATTTTAACATTCCATTTCAGTTTTTCACGCTACAGGACGCCATCGATTTTGCGGTGTTCGCGGTGCGCTCCACAATCGATGCGATCCGTTTTCAACCGCGCGCGAAGACGGTCGGCGGTCCAATTGACGTTTTGATCATCAAACCAACAGGTGCTGCATGGATACAGAGGAAAGAACTCAGCGCTCAGAGCTAAGAGGCCAATTTCCGAAATAATCGCCTCAACAGCTATGCGCAAAGTCAACCTTGACGATATTGAATGGCGAGAGCGGCAATCGCCGAAGGGTAAGTATGGGCGCAGATCGAAAGACATTTCGATTGCGCTCGGGCGTGAGCCGGAGTCACTCGATTTGAGCAAGCGGCATCCGTTTGATCTGGCGCTGGTCACGATTCCGAACGGTAAATCGCTTTGCCCGTATCATGCGCACTCGAGCGAGTCGGAGCTTTATCTCGTCGTCGCCGGGCGCGGCAAGGTGCGCGACAAAGATGGCTGGACCGAGGTCGGCGCTGGTGATGCGTTCTTCTTCGGGCCGGGCGAAGCGCATCAGTTGAGCAACGCAGGCGAGGAGGATTTTGTTTACTACGTCGTCGCCGATAATCCACGCGGCGACACCTGTTATTATCCCGACAGCGGCAAGTTCGCAGTCTGGAAGGAAGGCAACGAGGAAGTGATCGTGAAAGGCGAGGAGGCGGATTATTTCGATGGGGAGGAATGATGTTTCACCACCAAGGACACGAATACCACGGAGGCTTTCAGGAACCTTCAACGAGAACGACGCCCGACATTCCTAGAAGAATTCCTGCCCAATCGTTTTGTGCTTCAGGTTCTGTCTCCGTGAGCTTCGTGATCTTCGTGGTTAAAAATGCGCAAGATTAACATCAGCGAGATTAAGGAAGAGCCGTGGCGATCGCCTCGCGGCAAATACGCCGTTTCTTTCAAAGGAATCTCGGAAGCGCTGGGGCGCGATCGAGGCTCGTTCGATTTGGCGAAACGGCATCCTTTCGACTTGGAGTGGAACCGCATCCCCCCGGGCAAATCCAATTTCCCGTATCACGCACACTCGGCGCAATGGGAGCTGTACTTGATCATTTCAGGCGAGGGGAGTCTTCGTCATAAAGATGGAATTACTGAAGTCGTGGCTGGCGACGTGTTCAACTTCGGGCCCGACGAAGCGCACCAACTGACTAACTCTGTATCCGGATAGCGGTAAATGGAAGGTGAACAAGACCTCGGCGGCGGACCACGTGGTGATCAAAGGCCACGACACCGATTACTTCGACGGCGAAGAATAATTTTCATCACAGAGCACACGGAGATCACGAAGCGACACTAGCTTTAACTGAGACATTCTCTGTGGTCTCCGTGGCCTCTGTGGTTAATCTGTTGGCGTGATTCGCAGGTTAACTGCGCGCGACGCGCGGCTGAGCAGTTTTCGGCTGTACGATCTGCTCGTCCATATTTTCGTGGTCATTTTGCTGATCTCGAATTTGGTGGGGCAAAAAATCTGTGTCGTGCCGTTCATCAGTATTTACGGTCACCATCCGCGGGTGAGCGGCGCGCAGTTGCTCTTTCCAATTACGTACATCTTTGGCGACATTTTTACGGAGGTGTACGGCTACGGCGCGGCGCGGCGCGCGATCTGGATCGCGTTTTTCTCGAATATTTTGCTCACGATCGTGGGCGTCTCTGTGGTCGCATTTCCGCCGGCGCCGGAGTTTACGAACCAGAAAGCATTCGAAGCGGTGTTTTACGTCGTGCCGCGATTCGTGGTGGCGAGTCTGGTCGCGTTCTGGGCAGGTGAGTTCACGAATTCCTTCACCCTGGCGATCATGAAGCTTTGGACGAACGGCAAATGGCTCTGGACGCGCACGGTTGGATCGACAATCACCGGTCAATTTGTGGACACGACGACGGTTATCCTGATCGCTTTTGTCGGCCGCGCGCCGTGGGGAACGATGATCAATCTCATCATCTCCGGTTATTTGTTTAAAGTGCTTTACGAAGTGCTGGCGACGCCGATCACCTATTGGGTGGTCAATAACTTGAAGCGGATCGAAGGCGTGGACGTTTACGACCGCGGCACGAATTTCAATCCCTTCGCGCGCAGCCGCGAAATCGTGTCCGAAGCGGGGTGAAAAGAGGTAGGGACAGCGCGCTGCGCTGTCCTGGGCGCCGCAGCGCGGCGTCCCTGCCACTCGCGATGAAAATCATTTCCGGTGGACAGACTGGCGTTGACCGCGCCGCTCTCGACGTCGCGCTCAAGTACGGAATCCATTGCGGCGGATGGTGTCCGGCCGGGCGGCTCGATGAGTTTGGGGAAATTCCTGACCGCTACCCGCTTCGAGAAATGGAGCAGGGGAGTTTCGCCGATCGCACATTGCAGAACGTCAAAGATTCCGATGGCACAATCGTCATTTGTTTCGGTGAGCCACGCGATGGAACGCAATTCACCATCGAGTGCTGCGAGCAACTCGAACGGCCGCGGCAAATCATCGACGCGATGAAAACACCAGCCGAGGATGCGGCGCACGCGATCCGCCATTTCGTCGATGAACATGAGATCGAACTCTTGAATGTCGCAGGGCCGCGACAAAGCGAATGGGCGGAGGGATACGAGTACGCGTCTCGCGCGCTCGAACAATTTTTGGCCACGTGGTAGCGGCGTTTGTATCAAACGCCGAACAGGCGCTTGGCGCAAGCGCCTTTACAATCCCAGCGGCGCGCTCGGCGAGCGCGCCCTACCTTTTCGACGGCCGCTTGTTTGCGCGAGTGCGTCCGGTCGCGCGAATCGGCCCCTTCACTATTCGTAGCGCAACGCTTTCACCGGATCGAGTCGGGCGGCGAAATAAGCCGGAATAAGTGCGGCGAATGCGCAAATCAAAAACGCGCTGACACAGATGATGGCGACGTCCTGCGGTACAACCTGCGCGGGGATCTCGGAAAACTGGTAGACCTCGCGCGGAAAAATCTCGATATGCAACGTGCGGGCGAGCCAGTGGCTGAATTCGTTGCGGTAGCGGATCAGCGTCATTCCGAGCCCGAGGCCGGTGAGGGTGCCGAACGCGCCCACGACGGTGCCCTGGCCGAGAAATACCCAAATGATTTGGGAAATATTTGCGCCGAGCGCTTTCACAATTCCGATCTCACGACGCTTTTGCACCGTGACAGTGATGAGTGTGCTCATGATTCCAAAGGCCGCGACCACGACGATAAAGAAAAGCAGAAAGAACATGACATTGCGCTCTAGCCGAATCGCTTCGAAGAGCTGTTTGTTCAGGTCGATCCAGGTCTGCGCATACTCAGGAGCCTGGAGAAATTGCTCGATCGCGCGTTTAACCTCGTCCGCAGCATAGGGATCGTTCGTCTTAACAGTGATGCCGTGGAGTGCGTCGCCAAGTCCGTAAAGTTCCTGGCCGATGTAGAGCGGCACGAGGAGAAAGTTTGAGTCGTGCTCGTAGTGGCCGGTCTCAAAGATGCCTGTGACGGTGAGTTCCTTCGGCAAAATGACGTCACGTCTTTAGCGTTCTCAAGTTTCTTAATACTGTCGAGAATTTGGCCGAGGTTGCCGGGGGAATATACCGTGAGCTTGTCGCCCACCGCGATCTGCAATTTGCGCGCGAGCTCGCTCCCGAGCACGACCGATTCGCCGTCCAGATTGAGCGCGCCGAGTTTAATGAATTTGCGCAGCGCAACTACTTTCTCTTCCTCGGCCGGATCAATGCCGCGGATGAGCGGCGCAAGCCGGCGGTACTCAAACTCAGCGATGACCGGGCCCTGGACATACGGGGCAGTCGCGACGACCCCTGGCGTATTGTCGATCTTCGCCTTGAGCGCACGCCAATCGCGCAGGACATCCTCCGTCGTGACCAGAATGTGTGCGTCGAAGTCGATCACTTTTTGGCGCAGCTCGCGATCGAACCCGGTCATGACCGAGATCACGAGGATGAGGACGGTCACGCCCAGCATTACACCGAGCACCGAGATCAGGGTGATGATGGAGAGA
>QHPZ01000087.1 GCA_003219225.1 Verrucomicrobiota bacterium
CGACGCCGAATTAAATGGCGCTTGCTGCGCGAAGGAATCCATGGCGAGCGCCAGGAGCAGAGGCAAGATCGACAAGCGCATGGTGCCTCCGCTCATTTGCCCGCCGGAAAATGGAAGATCGCGTCATCGACGGGCACGTTCGCTTCGCCTTTCTCGATGACTTCTTTTTGTTTGTCGGGATCGCCTTTGTGACCGGATTCCACTGAGAAAGGAATCAACACGTTCTCGACCTTTTCGTAGTCGCCGAGATCGACTTCCTCTTCCACTTGGGCGCCATGCTGCATCCGCTGTGTGACGAGGCGAATCTCGAGGAAATAATTTGGGTCGAGGTAAACGAAACTGACGTCGCCGTTCTTGCGCACGACCTTGAGCTTGTGCGCGGGCGTGCCCTCCACGTCCTCGGTGCCGAGGTACTCGACAGCACTGCCTTTTGCCTGCCAATCCAGCAGCGGCCCGCCCATCTCCGCATCCTCAATGAGCGGCTTGAGATCGTCGGCCGCCAGTTTTTCGGGATCTTTGCGTCCGGAGAACGGCCAGATTTTCCAGCCTTCCGTGCCGTCGTAAGCCTGGACTGCGGTCATGCTTTGCAGACTCGCTTCCGTCCGCACTTTGTCCGGGCTCTTCCGGGTTTCGACATAACGCGCCTCGATCTGTCCCTCCTGCAGAATTAATTTGCCGCTCAGTCGCAGGGATTGGAGCGCGTGGAGTGCGTCCGGGCCGCCTTTCGCTTGAATATTTTTGGCGACCAACTCATCAACCGTGGGTTGCTGCGCAAACGCCGCCGAAGTGACCACAGCGACAAAAAAGACAATCAGGAAAAAGCCGCTGCGCATATTGGAGAGGGCGCATCGATAAGCAAGGCGCGCCGGAAAAGCAAGCGCAGAAGATTTGTTGAATTTGATCGCCGATTCAGTCTGTCAGCAATTGCCGGAGAAAGGGCAAAATGGAGCTTGCCGCGATCTCATGTCCGCGGGCATTCGGATGCTGGTTGGCCGGAGAGACCCATAGATCGGGCGCATTCTTCCCGAGAAACGCCGGCAAAAGATTGTGCGTCGGGATTTGGTTCCGCACTCCAAACTCAGGTGGATCTCCGCGGCTGTCTCTTTGATCTTGCGAATGTTGGCTTGGGCGATTGTCCATTCTTGCGTCTGCCGCGCGCTGCCGAAGTAGGCGTCATTCATCCCTTGACCGTAATGCTCGGCAATCTCGAGGCGGTCCCTGTAATCTCTGATCAACCGAAAAAGGTAGCTCTGCCGATAGAGAACGGACGCGCGGTTTCGCGCCACGATTTGGTCGCGAATCGGCCAGATAAAGCTTCGTAGCAGATGCAACCTTGTGCCGTCCCGCAGGAAAAACACCACCAGGATCACATCCGGCTGGAACGAATCCTTGACTTGTTCCAGCAGTTGCACCCAATCGCCGGTCAGGCTGCCGGTCATACCGCCGTTCAAGACCTCGATTGCCATTCCGCGAGGCGCGAAATCGGCGCATAATCGCTTTTGGAGCAGCGCTGGAAAAACGACAGAGTCGTCGCTCAACCCGGAGCCGAAAGTGAAAGAATCGCCCAGGATCAACACACGTTTGGTGTGAGGCGGTTTAGTCGCGGAATAATCGCGGCCGCGCAGGCCGAGTGCGTTTAGGCGGACCTCTCTTTTCCACTGCTGGTCCTGGAGTTGTTCTTTGCCCAGGCGCTCCTGCCACGGACCTTTATACACGAGGCGGCTGATTCCTTCCGCAAGGGCAAGCCCTGCCACTATTCCACCGAGGAGCAGTGCAATATTCGGCAGCAGCTTCTTCACCGCAGAGATCGCAAAAGGCGCCACAAAAGGAACGACAGCTTCAACGTGCTCGCGAGAGGACTCGAACCTCCACGGGTTTCCCCATACGGTCCTGAGCCGTACGCGTCTGCCGATTCCGCCACGCGAGCGAGGGTGCTCAACATGGCCGATCTACCGGCGAGCGCAAGGTTGGCAAAGCTCCAAATTCCAAGGTCCAAGCTCCAGTGTTCGATCGGCCGTTGCGGTTTGGATTTTGGAACTTTGGAAGCTGGAATTTTCGCAGGCTCTTTGTCGATCTTGTGTTCACGCGCCGCGGCGAATTTTGCGCGCGCGCGCTTCGAGCTGATGCGCCTTGCGCGCTTTGCCGAGTGAACGCAGCAGGTCGGCGTAATTGGAGGCCACGATCTCGTAATCGGGCGGCGGCGTCTCGCTCGCTTCCTCCCAGGTTTTTAGCGACTCGCGATAGAGTTCCCCGGCTCTGGCGTAATCGCCGCGCGAGTGATAAACCACCGCCAGGTTGCATTTCGATTGCGCAATGTCGGGATGCGTTGATGGATGGACCTTTTCTCGAATGGCCAGCGCGCGGAGATGAATCTTCTCCGCCTCGGCATAACGGCGCTCGTTCGTGTAAAACACCGCGAGATTATTCAGCACCGCGGCCACATCGGGGTGATCTGGCCCGAGCTGTTTTTCGTAAATCTGGAGCGCGTGCAAGTAATACGGTTCGGCCGCTTTTTGCCGGCCGGACTTGCGAAAAATCAGCGCGATGTTGTTCAACATCGTTCCCAAATCGGAGTAAGGCAGGTCTTCCAATTGTGTTCCGGCTGCGATCGCTTTTTCGTAAAACCGGATCGCTTCCTCCGCCTGGCCGAGATTATCGCAAAGAAAAGCGAGCCGGCGCGCTGAGCGAAACAGCGCGCGCGGATCGGGCGGCGCGACTTTTTCCAAAATCGTGTGCGCTTTGAGCAGATACGCCTTGGCCGCGACGCGGTCGCCTTGCTGGTCGAGCAGTTGACCGAGTTTTTCGTAGCTGGTGGCAAGCGCGGTTTCTTCTTCGCTGAAAGTGCGCTTGGCCAGATCGAGCACCGTTTCCGCGACCCGGATTGCTTCCGGCAAACGATTCGTTGCGCGGAGCGTGTCGAGTTTATCGTTCAGAATCGACCAGAGTCTTTGCTCGCCTTTCATCGGCGCGTCACCAGCCCTCGCTCAATTGTGTGACCAGATTTGTGGCGAGCTGTTCGGCCGCAAGCGGCAGCGCCTGGCGTTCGTCGGTGGTCGGATCGCTGCCGACGAAAAAGCTGGTCGAACCACTCACTTCGCCGCCGGCCAGGGATTGGCCACTGCGACCGAGGAGCTTGTACTTTAGCCGTAGGGTCAGATTGAATTCTCGGGTCGCGAGCACATTGCCACGAACGAACCGCGCGGGAGTGCGATCGACGCGCATGATCTCGCCCTCGAGCCTGGCATCGGCATTTTCGTTGCCGGCGATCCGAAACGTCCCGTCCTGCTGAAATTGCTTGATCACCGTGTCGCTCACGAGCACTTCCACCCGCGGTAACAGTGTTTTGTTCTTGAAAGTCGGGACCGCGATCGTTTGCACGTCGCGCAGATAATTCGGTTTGACCGGACCGATGTGGTAGCCGAGGCAGCCGCTCAAACACAACGTTCCGATCGCGAGCGCGAAAGAGGCTTTCACGGAGTCGGCGCGGGGGGACTTTCTGACGAAACAGAGGTTTCCGCGGCAGGAGAAGCGGTCGGGGTTGCACTCGGCTCGCTCCCCGACAGTGAGGCCGGCGCAGTCGTGTTGTCGGGCAGGAGCGAAGCCGGCGGCGGCAAAGCAGCATCGGCTTCGGGCGGTGGCAGCGGCGATTTACTCGTTGCCGAGCTCGCTCCGGCGGGTTCAGGTTGCGCCGTCGCGCTCTTCTTTTGTGGCGGACCCGGTTTCTTTTGCGCCGTCTGCTGCGCCGACGATGGCACCGGTTGCAGCACTTCCTCGCCGAATTTGTCGCGCAATTGATCGATGCGTTTTTTCGCCCGTTCGCTCTCGGTCGACCCGGGCTGCTGCCGAATGACTTCGTTGTAATAAATCACCGCCGCCCGATAATTTTTTTGCTTGTCGTAAAACTTTGCCACCTGGAACGAGCTCGTCGTTTCTTTATGCCCGAGTAAGTCCAGATTTGTGTGGGCTTGGGCGGTTTTCTCGCTGTGCGGGTAGTGATAAAGAAAATCCTGGAAGGCAGTTTTGGAGTTCTTGGTCGCGGCCACGTCTTTGGTGCCGCTGCGCGCCGCCGTGAACCAGATGTAGCCGATTTGGTATTGCGCGTCGGCCGCCACCGGCTCGTTCGGGAACTTGTCGATCACCGCTTGATAAGCCTGGAGCGCGGCATCATTCAAGCCCTGTTTCTCCCGGGCCAGGCCGATATCAAACTGCGCCCGCGCCGTGTACTTCCCGTACGGCGCCGTGCGCACGACTGCGGCAAAAATGTCCACCGCCTTATCGAGCGCGTTGCCGATGGACATGCCCATGAACTTTAACTTCTTCCCGGCCAGATAAAGTTCGCCGATCCGAAATTGCGCTTCGATCGCGTCATCGAAATGCGCGCTGCTCGGATATCTCGCCACGACCGTGCGGAACGATTCGGCCGCGGCCAGGTATTGTTGCAGTTTCTCCTGCAACTCGGCGGCGTGGAACAGCGCTCCCGGCGCGAGCGCGTCCTTGGGATGGCGCTTCACCAGCGTCTTGTAGGCGCGAATCGCGCGTTTCAAGTTCCCGGCCTTTTCCGCCACCTGCCCCTTGTGGAAAAGCTCCTCCGCGTTACCGCTCATCTGTTCCTCGCCCGGCGCCACATACCTGGCGTTTTGACCCGCCTTGAACACAACCGCGCCGCCGGATAATTGCGGCAGAAGCAGAGTGGCGGCGAGGAGCAGAGACAGAACGCGAAACTGAAATTCCATGGGGCTTGGCAGGGTAATTAAGTTCTCTTTTCCGTCAAGGGGTGCGACGTATGATTGGACTGTGAATCTGCTCGACCAGCAAAAAATCCGGATCGGCGCGTGCGCCTGGAGTTTCGATGATTGGCGCGGCCCCTTTTATCCGCCCGATCTGCCGGAATCGCGCTGGCTCGAATTTTACGCGCGCTATTTCCCGGCCGTCGAGATCGATTCGACCTTCTACAGTGCGCCGGCCGAAGGAACAATTCTGCGCTGGATCGAAGCGACGCCCGCCGCCTTTCGGTTCGCGTGCAAACTGCCGCGCGAGATCACGCACGTGTGCCGGTTGCGCGATTGCACTGCTGAGCTGAAATCATTTATGCGCGCCGTCGAGCCGCTCGCGCCCAAGCTCCAGGTCGTGCTCATCCAGTTGCCGCCCTCTTTCACGCCAAAAGACGGCAAACCGGCGTTGCGCAAATTTCTTGTCCAATTGCGCGTTGCGCAAATTTCTTGTCCAATTGCCGAGGGACTTTCGCTTCGCCATCGAGTTCCGGCATCCCGGGTGGCACCGGCCGCAGATTATCGGTCTGCTCGAGAAATGCCGCATCTGCTGGGTCTGGGCGGACACCACGGCGTTGAACGAACGCAATCTGGCGCCATTCGAGTTTCTGCCGCTTACCACTGACTTCATTTACCTGCGACTGCTGGGCGATTACGCCACCAAATACGATAAGAACGGCTTGTTTGTTCATCGCTACGACCGTTTGCTGTGGAAACGCGAAGCCGCGCTCGAGAGCTGGTCGCTCAAAATCGAGCGCCACCTCGCCGAGGTGCGCAATGTCTGGACTTTTGTCAGCAATCATTTCGAGGGGTTCGGACCCGAAAGCGCGCAACGCTTCGCCCAGCGCCTCGGGTTTGAATTGCCGCTGCCATCACAGGCCGAGCAAAACGCAACCGAGCAGGAGCGCGCCCAGCTCGATTTGTTGTAACCACGAATCCACACGAATTTCAGAAACTCATTCGTGTAAATTCGTGTCTATTCGTGGTCAGTCTCTGATTGATCGGATTTCGCTCGCCCCAAAATAGAGCTGCAATTTCTCCGGAATCGCAATTGAGCCGTCCGGCCGCTGATTGTTCTCGATAAACGCGGCAAACAGCCGCGGCAACGCCAGGCCCGAGCCGTTCAGGGTGTGACAAAACCGGTTCTTTCCGTCCGCGTTTTTGTAGCGCAGATTCATCCGGCGCGCCTGATAATCTTCACAATTCGAGCAGCTCGATACTTCGAGATAGCCGTCCTGCCCCGGCGACCACACTTCGATGTCGTAAGTCTTCGCCGAGCCGAACCCGAGATCGCCCGTGCAAAGTTCCACGACGCGATAATGCAGGCCGAGCAGTTGCAGGACGCGCTCCGCGTCGGCGATTAAACTCTCCAGCTCTTCGTACGATTTCTCCGCTGCCGTGATCTTCACCAGCTCCACTTTGTCGAACTGATGCACCCGGATGAGGCCCCGCGTCTCGCGCCCGGCTGATCCCGCTTCCCGCCGAAAACACGGCGTGTATGCCACAAATTTTTTCGGAAGATCGACAATCGCCAGAATTTCCTCGCGATAAAAGTTTGTCACCGGCACTTCCGCGGTCGGCGCGAGAAACAGCTCACCATTTTCCAGACCGTACATGTCCGGCTCGAATTTCGGGAGCTGGCTCGTGCCGATCATGCAGCCGCGCCGGACGAGAAAGGGCGGACTGATTTCGGCGTAGCCATGCTCGCGCGTGTGCAGGTCAAGCATGAAGTTGATCAGCGTGCGCTCCAGCTTCGCGCCCGCGCCGGTGAAACAGATGAAGCCGCTGCCGCTCAATTTCGCCGCGCGCTCCAGATCGAGCAGCTTCAATTTCTCGGCCAGCGCGAG
>QHPZ01000088.1 GCA_003219225.1 Verrucomicrobiota bacterium
AACCTCGGCTGCGCCACCGGTCATCCGAGCTTCGTCATGTCCAACTCATTCTCGAATCAAGTCCTCGCCCAGCTCGATCTCTGGAAGAACCGGGAAAACTACAAAGTCGGCGTTTACGTCCTGTCGAAAAAACTCGACGAAGAAGTCGCCCGCCTGCACCTGGAAAAAATCGGCGTCAAGCTGACCGAGCTCACCCAACAACAAGCCGATTATCTCGGCGTCCCCATCGACGGCCCGTTCAAGTCAGAGCATTACCGCTACTAGTGTGAGCGGCTAATTCGAACGCGTAGGCGATCGCGCGTTCCCAATCCATCGCGCGGCCCTTGCGTTCTGCTTTCTCGGCAGCATCGCGCAGTTCCAGCACGAGGAGCGTGACGACGATGAACGAAGCTTGGGCTGCTACAGCGAAACTTTCTGCCAAAACGATTTCTGCACTTCCACCTGCGTGACTTCGACGTAGGCGCAGCCGGTTGCTTTGCTGCGCCGCCACCGGCCCGAGATCTGAACGCTGCGGTTACGGTGTGCGGCATCACTGAGGATTTTCGTCTCTCGCATCGGTGCTGCCATCGGGATGGCCGCTGATCGTCCTGCATGAAAAACGAACATGATTTGCGAGGCGCACGGTTGTCCCGCGTAAAACCCTACCTTCCCCACCTCACTGAAGGAAGTGCCGGAAGGTGCTGCCTTCACCACCGCCGTTCGTTTTTGCGGTTGAGCGCAGCTCGCAAGGGCAACGGCAATCACCAGGCTCGACCACGACCGCAACAGCAAATTCATACACCTATTTCTCTCTAAATTTTTCGCCGTCCCAGATAAATTTGCGAAGAATCTTTCCGTGTTTCTGACTTCGGACAACAATGGTTCGCCCGTGTCGCGGTAATTCGAATTTCCAGTCGGCTTCGACGCTTCCGGCACCGCCGCGAAAGATCGAGCGCGGCGCCTTGTGCATTTTTCCGTCTGCGCCTGGTCAGAATTCGCGCGGGCCGGCGATCTACGCGACCGGCGCGCGGTCATGGCACAGGACAAGCTTTGCACAGCCGCATCTCCTTAGCCTATGAAGCTGTTTCGTAAAAGCCGGGCAGCGGCGCAACCGGCGCAGATGATCGATGTGTCTCCGTTGCCAGGCACCGTCGCGCCGATCCAAGCGCCGCGCGCGATTTGCTTAAGCGCCGAACAAAAGTGTTTACTCGAAAAACCGGTCGATCCGCGAGTCGATCGCATCATGCAGGAAATTTATGCCGACCGCGCCGCGGCGGAGGCCGCTTTGAAAGCGCGACGCATCATTGCCTTCCCGAGCGGCGATTCAGGCGAGCGCCACGTCATCCAAGGCGCGGACGGTCTCTGGCGAATCGTTCCCGGGCCGGCGCCGACGACATTGAGCGAGTTCTTCGACTCGCGGTAATTGGTGGAGATCGGCCGCTCCGCCGGACGATGCTAATTAATCGCGGCTTCGCCGCCTAACTTTTACCATCGAGCTCGGAGCGCTCGATCCACCTTATGCGTTTGCTCCGACGGCCGCAATTTTGCGCTTAAGATATGCGGAGAAATATCCGGCGTAACGCTTTTGCAGTTCCGACCGCTGCCAATCTTTCCCGGTAAGAACTTTGCGGCAATTCGGCGCGCCGCGTTTTGCGTTCGACAAGGAGCGGTTCGCCTGGCTAGGATCGACGGTGGCATGAACATCTTGCTTAAATCCCTGCCCGAGGTTGAAGCCCATTTCGGAAAGAAGGCGACGATGGCGCCCAACCTTCTCGACATGGTAGGTCAGGGCGAAAAGGCTTACGGCTTTCTTACTGGGACGATGGATGACGGGTGGGACGTAACGGTTGGCTTTTTCAATGACAAAGCTCGCTACGTCAGGTTCAAGAAGCGAACCGCCACCAAGTGGACAGACCGCGATTTGCGGGCCGTGCTTATGCAAATCGGGCCCTACTCGAATTGGTCACGCACGCCGGCGGACTCCGATGACGTCGATTATACCGAGAAGCAGGGCGACAACGTTGTCGCGACGGCGACCGGGTGGCAAACGCCGAACCGTACTCGAGCTTTCATCTACGTGCCGGATGTGCCGGGAGACACCGGCATTATGCCGGATCCAACCGCGGTCGATCAAAAGCCGTAGAAACAAACAAGGCGGCGAGCCACGCCTGCGGGCATCGCATTCAAAACGGTGTTTCAAAGAAACGCTCTACTATTTTTGCAGGGCAATTTTCCTGGCCAGATGGGCGGAGAAATATCCGGCGTAACGCTTTTGCAGTTCGGGACGCTGCCAATCTTTGCCAGTTAAGATTTTCCGGCAGTTCGGCGCGCCGCATTTACATTCGACCGAATAATCGTCGTCATCGGTCGTGGCCCAGTCGTGGGTCAATTCTTCGCCGGCGCGAATGTCGCGCATCGCGACGAAGGTGATCTCGCCGCGCATACCGAGATTGGCGTCGCACGAGTGGTTCGAGTACAACATCGACATCTCGCGCTCGTCTTCATTCACCGGCGCGATAAACAAATCATCATCGATCTGAATCTCGACCGGGCCGAGGCGCGGCGTGATTTCGCGTTGCAACGTTGCGCGATCGATGATGTGACCGCCTTTGATCGCCACGATCTCGTCCTTGCCGATATCGGCCGTGGCGAACAAACCGCGTCCGTGGATTTTGCTCTCGCGCACGTCCGTTTTCGGCGAGCGATAGGAGAGCGGTGGCATGTTGCGACAGAGTAGTTGCAGAGGCGCTTGTACCAAGCGCCTATTCGTTTGGTTCGGCGGTTGACACAACCGCCGCTACAACGTTGTCTCGCTCAGCTTCGTCTTGCTGCTATGAAAGCGCGCCAAGCCGCAATTCCCTTCATCTTCGTCACGGTCATGCTCGACATGCTCGCGCTCGGCTTGATCGCGCCGGTGTTGCCGAAACTGATCCTCGACTTTCGCGGCGGCAACATGATGCAGTTTTTCTGTTCGCCCGTGCTCGGCGTTTTATCGGACAAATTCGGCCGCCGCCCGGTGATCCTGCTTTCCAACCTCGGGCTCGGGCTGGATTACATTGTGATGGCGCTCGCCCCGACGATTGGCTGGCTTTTTCTCGGCCGGATCATTTCGGGAATCACGGCTTCGAGTATTCCGACCGCCATGGCTTACATCGCTGATGTCGCGCCGAAAGAAAAACGTGCCGGCGCTTTCGGCATGATCGGCGTCGCGTTTGGCCTCGGTTTCATTCTTGGTCCGGCCATTGGCGGTCCCCTCGGCGACATCAGTCCGCGCCTGCCCTTCTGGGTCGCGGCTGGTTTCAGCCTGG
>QHPZ01000089.1 GCA_003219225.1 Verrucomicrobiota bacterium
TTTTCCACCGGAATGAAGCGCAGTGCGGCCGAATTGATGCAATAACGCTGACCGGTCGGTGCCGGGCCATCGGGGAAAAGGTGGCCGAGGTGCGAGTCGCTTTTGCTTGAACGCACTTCCGTACGCTCCATCCCGAGAGCGCGATCGGCTTTTTCTGCCACGTGCGCCTTGTCGATCGGCTTGGTGAAACTGGGCCAGCCGGTGCCGCTGTCGAATTTGTCGCGCGAACTGAAGAGCGGTTCACCGCTGACCACGTCGACATAGATTCCGTCGCGGTGCTCGTTCCAATAGGCGTTGCGGAATGGCGGCTCCGTCCCGCACATCTGCGTCACGTGATATTGCTCGGGTGTGAGTTTGTTGCGCAGTTCTGTGTCCGAGGGTTTCGCGCTTTTGTCGCTGTTAGTCGATGGAGTTGTCATGGCTAATGATTGGGTTGCCGGTTCATCTTTTCTTTGTGCCCCGGCACGATCGAGGAAAATCAAAAGACCGAGCAAGCCGATAAAGATAAACGCGCAGAGGATCAACATTCCGCGCGAGGATGGCTTCGGCCGTTCCGGGAACTGAATCATACCAACAACAATAACCACCAATGGACACGAATCGACTCGAATTCATAAGACGAGCCGTTCCCATTCGAGTTTTCGGTGTTTGAAATTCAAGATCACTCCGACGCGTAATCTCGTGATGCGCAGGTAATTCAACATCAGCCCGCATTCGTGATCACTGATTCGGTCGACGACTTTTGTGTCCACGACAATGGCGTCGAACGCGATCAGATCGGGCACGAACAAACCCGCTTTGGTGCCCTTGTACACAACGTCGAAAACAGGCTGTTGCCGGAATGGAATGTTACGCAGCCTGAACTCGACGATTAAGGCGTTTTCGTACGGCTTTTCGATGAGGCCGTGACCGAGCGTGTTGAGAACTTCGATCGCGCAGCCCACGATCTGAAATACCTCTTGTCTGGACAATAGTTTCTCTGATTCGTGTAAATTCGTCCCGCAGGCGCGGGATTCGTGGTTAGTCAGCTCTGCCGGCTTCGGGCACGCGGATGTAACGGCGGAAGACAAGCAATCCGACGGGCGCAATCGAAGCCGCAAGCGCGAAGATCAACCACAGCATCGCTGGACGACATTCGCCATGTTCAGGACAGAACGCCGCCAGCAGCCATCCGCTTGTTCCAATCAGGAGTTTGCCGACCAGAAACGGAATGTAAGCCAGCGCGCCATAGGAAGCTTCCTGTCCCGGCGGCGCAATCGCGGCAGCGTATTCGTAAACGCGCGGCGAATAGAACGCTTCGCCGATGGCGCAGATAACTGTGGCCAAGTGCATGTCCGATCACGCTGTTTGCGGCGGGCACGAACCAATCCGTCGGCAAAGCCATGATGAAGACTCCTACCGTACAAATGACGCTGCCGATGATGACCATTCGATATGAAGCGATGCGCTGAGTGAGGGCGCCGACAACAGGCGCGAGGACAATGATAAGAATGGCGTTGATCCCGGCCAGCTTGCCGACGGGCGCGTGCAATCCCATTTCGCGATCGCCGAACTTTGGAAAGACGTAATCCATTTGCAGGAAAATCGCTTTCAAGAATCCGATGAAGAGAAAGAACAGCAGCAGCCGGTAAAACCCGGATTGCCTGATCAACCGCCCAAAGAGATCGAGCGTTGCCGCCGCGCTGGCGCGAACCGTCGCCAAAATCGTCGGATGCGTCTTTCTTTCGCGTTCTTCGCGGCGTCGCAAAAAATAAATCGTCGGAAAGAGCAAGATCTCGAGCGCGAGACTCACACCGAAGAGTTGTTCATGCGGCGTCGGCTGAAATCCTGCGATGCTCACATGAAGATCGAGCGCGCGCACGAAATCGAAAACATAACCGGCGACGAAGTAGCCGAGGTTCATGAGCGCGTAGATGATCGAGAACGCCATCGAACGTTGCGCCGTTGTCGAATAGACGCGCGTCGCCGCGAGCAACACTGGCGTGCCCAGCGCCTCGCCAATCGCGAGTGGCAACATGCCGGCGGCCAGCGCCCAGGCTGGATTCGTTGTCAGGACCATTACGCTCCGCGCAAACGTGCAGATCGCGACGCCGAGAAAAAAAGTCCGGCGCAATCCGATCGCATCGGTGAGCGAACCGGCGAGCAACGTGAAGACCGTCATCGCGGGTGCCCACATCCAACCCACTAAAGCGCCAGCAGCTTGATCGCTAAAACCGAGATCCTTCGAAAGCCAGAGGACCATCGTTTTGTTCGTGACCGAGTAGGCGGTGTAGATGAAGAACTTGATCAGGAACGTGAGCCACAGCTCGCGTCGCGCCCCTTTGAGCACGGTGAACTTTGCGATGAACCCGCGAATGCCTGTCGCCGCGATCGCGCCGAGCTTCTCTTCCGGCGCGATTGGTTGTTTGGTTAATTCCGCCACGATGTCGATCTTGCGCTAGAAATGCGCGCGCGTCGAATCGATCGCCGCGAGCGCAACCAGCTCAGTCCAGCGGACTCCTCACGCATGCGCT
>QHPZ01000090.1 GCA_003219225.1 Verrucomicrobiota bacterium
GAACGCCTTCTGGAACTCGGGCAGGTCGGAGAGCGGGCCGTTGACGCGATAATGCGCGGGTGAGTGGGGATCGACATTCAGGCGCAGCTTCAAGTCTTCGTCGCGCTGTTTCGACCGCCAAATGTTTGCGAACGACAGGAAAAAGCGCTGCTCGGGGGTTAACCCGTCGATCTTTTTCGTGCGCTCCTCGGGATGTTTGTCGAGGGCTTTTTGCAGCGCGGCGTAAGCGAGTTTGACGCCGCCGATGTCGGCGATGTTTTCGCCCTGGGTGAGCTCGCCGTTCACGTGCAATCCCGGCAACGGCTCGTATTCGTTGTACTGGTTTACTACTGCCTGTGATCGTTTCTTGAACTCGTCAGCCGATTGCGGCGACCACCAGTCGCGCAGATTGCCGAATCACGCAGCCGATCCCGCCGTAATTGACCGCATCGTCGGCTTTCGCATTGAAGAATGGCGGCTGCAGGATCCCGGCCGGGAAGACGATCTCGTTCATGGTCGGATTGTAATAGGCGTTCACCGTCGGAGGCGTCATGCCCCAATCGGTCCGATCAACCGGCTTGCCGATCTTGTTCAGGTCGCGATTGGCCGCGAAGTTCTCGGCGCGCAGCGCGTTCAAGACAAACGGGCCGCGATCGACGCGCAGCAAAGAATAATCGAGCCATTTGTCCGGATAACCGATCTTGACCCCGAACGCGGCGAGTTTCTTTAGCGCTTCCTGTTTGGTTGGCTCGTCCATCCACTCGAGCGTCTTGATTCGATCGCGCAGCGCTTCCTTGAGATTGTCGATCAGCTCGAGCGCGCGCGCCTTGGCTTCCGGCGGAAAATTCTCGGCGACGTAAAGCTTGCCCAACGCTTCCCCGATTTCGCCGTCCTCCGAGGTGACAACGCGTTTCCAGCGCGGTTTGATTTGTTTGGTACCGCGCAGCGTCGCCTGATTGAAATTGTAGTCTTCGTTCACGAAATTCTGCGAGAGCTCGGGCGCGGTCGCCCTGATCAGGTGCCAGCGCAGATACGTTTTCCAATCCTCGATCGGCGTGCTCGCGAAAGTTGTGTTCGCCGCTTTGAAAAACTCGGGCTGGTGCACGTTGATGTCGCCCGCCTCCACGAGGTTGATCTCCTTGAAGTAGGTGGCCCAATTCCAATCCGGGGTGAACGCCTGCAGATCGGTTTGCGACATTTTGTTGTAGTTCTTCTGCGGATCGCGCAGCTCCACCTTCGTGCGCGAGGCTTCGGCCCGGCTCGCCTAAAAAGCTCAACATCTTCGCCACGTGCGCGACGTACTGCTCGCGCAACTTCTTCGAAGCGTCGTCCGTCTTGGTGTAATAGTCGCGGTCCGGCATGCCGAGGCCGCCCTGGACGGCGTTGGAAATCACCATCGTGCTGTTTTTGTCGTCCTGTCCCGAGCCGAAACCGAAGAACGCGCCAATTCCAAGGGTGTGGAGATGCGCGATCTCCTTGAGCACGTCGTTGCGATCCTGAATGCCGTCGATGCGCTTCAGCTCGTCCTGGAGCGGTGTCGTGCGCGCCGCGTCAATCGCTTTTTCGTCCATCCCGCTGTTGTAGTAATCGCCGACCTTCTGCACCTCGGGCGCCAGTTTGGGATCGACGTGTATTTTGGCGGTCTTTTCCACGATCGCGTGCAGGGCGTCGTTGTTGCGCTCGATCAACTGATTGAAGCTGCCCCAGCGCGATTCTTCCGGTGGAATCTCGGTGCGCTTGATCCAGCCGCCGTTCGCGT
>QHPZ01000091.1 GCA_003219225.1 Verrucomicrobiota bacterium
ATATTCAGCGCGGTTGGCGACGATGATTTGCACAGCCGCGCTGATCGCGTGCTCGGAAAAACCATCGCGGATTATCGCGAATGGCGACGTGGAGCGCGGCAAACAGGCGCTGGTCAATTATGGATGCAATTCGTGCCACACGATTCCCGGTGTGTCGGGCGCAAACGCGCTCGCCGCACCGCCACTCATCGGCATCTCGAAGCGCAGTTATCTGGCCGGCATGCTCGAGAACACACCGGAAAATTTGATGCGCTGGATCCAGCATCCGCGACAGGTGAACCCGCACACGGCCATGCCCGAACAAAACGTGACCGACCAGGACGCACGCGACATGGCCGCGTACCTTTACAGCACGCGCTGAAGACTCGCCCACGTCTCTGAATTCAGAATTGGACGTTCGACGCCTGCCACGCGGTAGCTGTTGCGAAGGCGGGTTCGACGTTCGACGTTTTCCCGAGTGCTTCCACACGACAAGCTTTTCACTCCCGGCCCGGTCGAAGTTTCGGCGAAAACACTGGCCGCATTTGCGCGCCCGGCGATCGGACATCGCGGCGACGATTTCAAAAACCTCTACCGCGACATTCATCCGAAGCTGCAAACGCTTTTCGGCACGAAACAGCCGGTCTTTCTCTCGACATCGTCGGCCTGGGGTGTGATGGAGGGAGCGATCCGCAATCTTGTCGATCGCGGCGCGCTTTGCTGCATGTGCGGCGCGTTCTCCGACAAATGGCTCGATGTCGCCCGGCGCTGCGGCAAAAACGCCGAGCCGCTCCAGGTCGATTGGGGGAAACACATCGACCATAAAGATGTAACGAGACCTCGACCGGCGTGATGAACCCGTTGCCGGAAATCTGCTGCACGCTTGCCAAGTATCCCGACGTGCGGCTGATCGTGGACACGGTTTCCTCATTTTCGGCGATGAAGATCGAAATGGACCCGCTCGGCATCGACGTGATGCTGACCGGCGCGCAAAAAGCGCTCGCGTTACCGCCCGGTTTCTCGCTCTTCGCGGTTTCCGAACAAGCATTTACTCGCGCCGAAAAACAAAAAGATCGCGGTTACTACTTCGATTTTCTCGAATTCAAAAACCAACAGGCCGAATGGATGACACCGAGCACGCCGAGCATCGGCCACATCTTCGCTCTGCAATCCAAGCTCGACGAAATCTTTGAGGAAGGCCTAACGAATCGGTTTGAACGTCACGCCCGCACGAACGCGCTCGTCCACGACTGGGTCCGCCGCACCGGCTTCGACTTCTTCGCCGAGGCTCCGCGAAGAACACCATCTCATCATCGATCCCGGCTATGGCAAACTGCGCGGCAAAACTTTCCGCCTCTCCAACATGGGCGACGAAACCGAAGAAACAATTTCACACCTGCTCGCCTGTTTGGACGATTGCCTTTGGTAGCGTACGCGTCTCGCGTGCTGGTCACGACGGACCTTGGCCATAAAGCGCGTTTAGGATTTTTGATCGCGACCTATCGCGATTGGGCGGCTTCGGCCTGGGCCGCGCGGATTTTTTCGGGCAAGGCACGGCGAAGGTTGCGGGCGAGGCCGAGTTTTGAAAGCGTCCAGATGACCCATTTGGTTGGGTCGACCTGCCAGGGACGGACGCCGTTGCGATAGTCGTATTGAAATTCGTGGTGATAATTGTGATAGCCTTCGCCGAGCGTGAATAACGCCAGGAACCACGAATCACGCGCGCTGCATTTCCTCGAATACGGTTGTCGGCCCATGACGTGACAAGCGCTGTTGATCAAAAAGGTGCCATGCTGGACGACGACTACTCGAGCAACACCCGCGATCAAAAAGGCGCCGAGGGCTCCTATCCAGCCATCCCAGATCGCGCCGAGCAGCGTTGGCAAAACGAAACTCATCGTGACTGCGAGCAAATGGATGTAGCGATGTTGGAGCCGGACAAGCGCATCTTTTTGCAAGTCGGCGACGTTATCGAATGGCGGATCGGGTTTTAGTTTGAACAAAAGCCAGCCGATATGCGCGTACCAAAAGCCTTTCGAGATGCTGTAAGGATCTTCGTGATCGTGATCGACAAATTTATGATGGCGCCGATGTTCGCTCGCCCACATTACAACTGAATTTTCAAATGCAGCTGCACCGAACAGCAGCGTGAACAAGCGAATAGGCCAGCTCGCTTGAAAAGTCATGTGCGTAAACAAACGGTGATATCCGAGTGTGATGCTGAACCCTGTCGCGGCTGCGAGCGCAAAGAAAAGCGAGACCTGAAACCAATCGAGGCCGAAGCGCCAGAGATAAAGCGGCACGGCGGTGAGCGTCAGGGCAAGTGTTCCCATCAGAAACGAACTCGTCATCCAATTGATGCGCTCAATCGGGAAGCGGCTAAAGATAGATTGCGAGGGAATGGTGTCGGCGGTCATTGAGTTCAAAGGATTTTCTTGCAAGGAGACTGAAGGCCGGCGGACCGAATTAATCCGGCGGCCTTGAGGTAAGATCGCGTAGTATCGCATGGTTGGAGCAAATAGCGAACCAGCCGGGAAAAACACAAATCGCGCGTCAATTCGAGCCGGTTTTAACTCGCTGCCGGATCAAACGCTAACGATGATCGCGCGCATGCACCTCAAATCTCTTTTCATCGCCGCTGTCACGTTCGCGGCAGTTGTTCCTCCGGCGCGCGCCGAAGCAACTGAAACCGCTGGGCTGTCAGACGAGCTCATGCGGCATGCGCAGGAGCTTTTCGACGCGATCGTGCCGGGGAACACTGAGCCGTGGAAAAAATATTTCGCGGACGATTGCCTGTTCTTTGACGAGAAGGGGCGCAATCTGACCAAGGCAGAACTGGTCGCCGATATCCAGCCGATGCCGAAGGGTTACTCAGGCACGATTAAAGTCGGCAAAGCGAAAAGTCTGATTCAGGGCGACACCGCGATCCTCAGCTACGATGTCGATGAGACCGAGACGGTTTTCGGACAAAACCTGACGGCGCGTTATCACGCGACTGACACGTGGCTGCGTCGAAACAATATCTGGCAGATCGCGGCCAGTCAGGTGTTCCGTTATTACGAAGATCCCGTCGTCGGCAAGATCGACATCAAGAAGCTGCCGGACTTTGTCGGCACCTATGAACTTGCGCCCGGTCAAACGCGCAAAGTGTTTGTGGAAGGCGACAAGTTGTTTGTGGAGCGAAAGGGCAAACGCGAAGAGCTATTTCCCGAAGCGTCTGAAATCTTTTTCCGCAAAGGTGTTGAGGGCCGGATCCTCTTTCGCTACGGCGACAAAGGCAAAGTCGAGGCGCTGATCGATCGTCGTAACAACGAAGACATTATCTGGCGCAAAATCGAATAGCACGCGGAAAAGCGAAGGGCGCCTTCGTTTCCGAAAGCGCCCTTCATATTTAGATGGCGATAAGCCGAATTCTGTCGCGGTCCCGCAGACGCGGGATCGGGATGATCATTTATCTAAGCGACATACCCGAGGATTAACCCCGAAAGTTTTTCGGGGCGGTCGGACCGGCTGTCCTTCCTCTGTTTTGTCTTGCACCGCATGGGGTTTTTCCTGCCGTCCCGCTTGCACGGAACGCGGTGAGCTCTTACCTCGCCTTTTCACCCTTGCCTGCTCAAGCGGGAAGCTCTCAGCTTCCCCTACAGTTTCCTGTCAAAGAACCGGCGGTGTCTTTTCTGTGACACTTTCCGTCAACCCCGACTTGGGTCGGGGCTGCCCGCGTATTCTACGCGGCATGCTGCCGTGTGGTGTTCGGACTTTCCTCCAGCAAATCCCGCCAACGCGGGACTCACCGGCGATCATCTGCCATCGGCCGACAATCTAACACGATTCCCTATGAAAGAAACCGCGGATCAGGGTTCCTGCGCTTGCTGGGTCTGGGTGCGAGCTGCGTCTCGTACATCGCGCGCGCGGTCGAGCGCGCGTTTCATGTAGCTGTGCGGTGAGACTTGGCCGTTGGGCGATGGACTTCGCGCAGGAGAGGTGGGATTTACCTCGGCCAACTCGACGGCAGCTCGCGTGTCAGCATCGTGCGGTGTTTCGGCGTGCTTCTGGAGCCAAAGCGCAAGGCCGATAATCGCGACGACGATCAACAGGAAAAAAGCGTTCATGGTTTAGTCTCGCAGCAACTGCTGAGCCAGTATCATTGCGTGTTGCCGCGCCAGTTGAACACCGCGTAAATACAATGATACAGGCCGAAGGTCAGCCCCATGAGCAGACTGGGCATGTCGCCGATCCAGAGGTCGAGCTTCTCCTCGAGTAGCGGCACACCCACGGCAGTGAGAAGACACGCCCAGCCGAGAAGCACGATTGACCGAGGCGCGAATGCGACCGTTGAGACAAGCACCAGTCCATAAGCGGCGATCCACACCACCACCAGGTCGAGCTCGGTGCCGCCGAGATAACCAGTTCCGAAAAACCAGGCCGTGAATGCAGCGGGAATCAGCAGATAAGGCGCGATGCCGCTGAGCACGAATTTCAATCGCGTTACGCCGGAGGGATTCCCGCCGGGTCGGGCGCTCCGCAGCGAAAGCGACGCTCCGCTGGCGAGAGTAATTGCGAGCACAATCAGCCACGCCGATGCGAACTGCCGCGGCCCGATCGGTCGGTCCAACAAAGGTGTGACCTCGTCGTTGATGAAAAGCGCAGCGGCAGTCGCCATCGACAATATCCCGCCGATTAATCCGGCCCGAGCGAAGCGCCGCTGATAAACCGCGCGCCGCTCGAGCAAGCTACGCAACGTCGCCAGCCGTTCTTCTGTCGAAACCCAGGCAATCATGCGTTCTTTGTTAAAACGGCGATGGCACGCTGATCAGGAAAACTGCGATCATAGCGAGGGCAATGA
>QHPZ01000092.1:0-824 GCA_003219225.1 Verrucomicrobiota bacterium
GGCGTGCAGCGGTGGAACTTTAAATGGCAGCGCGATGTCTACTTGAGCGGGCGCGAACAGCCCCCAATAACCGACCCATGCAGCCAGAACCAACACACAACCAAAGAAGACTTTCTCCGAAGCTGTTACCGAGGGACCAAGCGGACTCATGTGCGTGAAAGCTATCAGAATCATCGCCGCGTTGATGATCACGCTCAGAAGGATCATCAGGTGATTGAGAGGAACGGTCCATGTAAACAGATCGATCGTTAGTTTGAAGGAGACGAGGGTGAGTGTCGCCCAGATAGCCCACGGTTTGTCGAGCCAGACACTTGCCAGAGTGAATAGAGCTAACCCACAGATGATGAGAGCGAAGATGCGTAATCCTGTCCGGTCCGGTTGCGCAAAAACGTACGGTGTAAAAATTCCCGCAATGCTCGCGAATTGGGCTGCGACCAACACTGCCAGCAATTTTGTTAGGCCTGAATTCGATCGGCCGGCTGATTGATTCGGCGAAGCCATAACGAACTTATTATGCCTCGGAACGACCCGTTTCGAGGGTGCATTTTATCCTGGGCATTCCGCTCGCTAAGGTCAATCTTTCTCGCGGCGCCAACGAGTCTGTCAGCGATCCACTGAGTTTTGTAATACCACTAACACGCCGGCGATGAGCATAACCGCGGCGACGATCAGGCCGGCGTAAACAATGAAATCTTGTAGTCGCGCACGGCGGGCCGCCTTCGCATAGGGAATGCGCGTGAAGGTGACCATCGTGTAGAGCGGCAGATAGGTTCCGGGCAGCGCGGCTTCGAGGAAGTGATCGAGTTTCTTTTTCGCGCGAAATG
>QHPZ01000092.1:1094-4773 GCA_003219225.1 Verrucomicrobiota bacterium
CATGAGCGGAACTGCGTCGGGGAATTCTTCATCAAAGAACCGACGAACATCGTCGTCGGTTTTGGTCGTTGCGAAGCTACGTGGGCCTTCGAACTCCCAGAACAACGTGCAGGTGAACGAGCCGTCCGGGTTCGGAAGCGCGATCATCATGAAACTTTTCCGCGGCCAGATATGGAGCGCGTTCTTTTCCATTCGCCACGAAGCGTTCGGTCCGGGTGGAATCGTTAATTCCTTGTAGCCGTGCGCGAGATAACTCTCGTCGTATTGGAAATTGTCGATCTTGAGCTGCATCGACTGGCGAACGGCGGAGAACGCGCCGTCGACGCCGATGATCGCATCGCCGCGCGCGGTCACTTCTTGATTTGCAGCCGACACGGCCGCCTCTACACCAGAATCGACGAGGTAAGCAGTCGCTAAATCGAGATCGACATCGGTGCATTTGTGATTGAAGTGCACACGCACGTTCGGATAACGCTGCGCTGCTTCGATCACGGTGGTGTTGAGCGCGCCGCGTCCGATTGAATTGATGCAATTTTTCGGATCGACATCGTAGGGCGCAAAATGCAGCTGGCCGGATTTGTCATGGATCATCCGGCCGCGCATCGGGATCGCGTGTCGCAGCACCTCGTCGGCGATACCGAGTTGTTCGAGATGCCCTCGCGCGGATCAGCCCGGCGTTCGTAAAGATCGACATCGTACCCGCGCCGGCCGAGATAGGCGGCGAGCAGACCGCCCGCCAAGCCGGAGCCGATGAGAACGAATTTCGCCACACATCAAGCATCTACGAATCAGGAAGCCAGGAAAGTAGGAAAAGAAAACCAAAGCGGGGTCAGCGCGTTTTCGACTGCCATTCGTAAACATGCCCGTAATCCTGGAGCCAGGCGGTGTATTGCGGATCCTCTTTCCATTTGTACTCGTCGTCCTTGGGGACTTTACACCAGAACAATCGGCCGTTCCTACGCCAGCCATCAATCACGATTCCCTCCTGGAACGGCTCGTTGTGTGCCGTCACTACCACGCAGTTACTTTCGCCCGATCTTCCAGGTTCATAAGCCCCCCAGTGAAGCACGAGTGTTTTGAGCTTGAGTTCTTTCAGGCGTTCGCCGATGTCGCGCGTCCAATGGCCGCACCAGCCACGTTTCCGCAGGCCGACGTTGACGAGGAAGACGGTGAATTCCGGGTTTAGCACGACACGATATTCGCGGGCGAGCTTGCGCGCTGTGGTGTGCGCGGTGAGTGAGAGCAGTTGGGCCTCGGCCGGATCAACGTCCGGCGCAAGCGCGGCGAGCGCTTTGCTCAGGTCCGCGATCGATCTCTCGTCTCTGGCCGCCGCGGTTGCGACCATAAATAGCAACGCGAAGGCGGACAAGATGCGACCGCGCGAGTTCATTTATGTTCGGCCAGAATCTTCGCGAAGCGCCAGACTTCGTGAAACGTGTTGTAGAGCGGGGTGGGCGCGACACGGATCACGTTCGGCTCGCGGAAATCGCATTTAACACCGGCAGTAATCAGTTCGCCGTGCAATTCCTTCGGATGCTCGTGTGCTAAAATCGACAGCTGACAGCCGCGCTTGTTCGGATCTTCAGACGTGATGACGCTGAACCGTTGGGAGCCAAGCTCGCGAAGAAGAAATTCAAGATAACCGGTAAGCTTAATGGACTTAGCCCGCAACGGCTCCATGCCGCCGCCTTCGTCGAAGATCGACAATGAGACGCGCAAGGGCGCCATCGAGAAAATGGGCGGATTACTGATCTGCCAACCATCGGCCGATGCGACTGGAATGAATTCCGGTTCGAGGTGTAAACGAAAGCGCGTATTGGGATCGTTGCCGAACCAGCCGGCGAGACGAGGCAACTTCGTGTTGGTCGCGTGGCGCTCATGCACATACGCGCCTGCGACTGCGCCGGGGCCGGCATTTAGATATTTGTAAGAACACCAGACGGCGAAATCCACATTCCAGTCATGCAGTGACAGCGGGACGTTGCCGATGGCTTCCGTGTTTCTGCGCTGCCGTCGTTATTTTTTCAATATCGTGCAACTGGCCGGTAAAGAAATTCACGGCCCCGATCATGACGACCGCTAATTGATCGCGATTCTTCTCGATAAGATCGACAATGTCTTCGTTTCGCACCGTGAACTCGCCTTGGCGCGGTCGCGCGAGCATGAGTGCATCTTTTGGATCAAGCCCGTGGTGAACGATTTGAGTTTTGATCGCGTAGGTGTCGGAAGGAAACGCCGGATCTTCCATGAGGATTTTGAACCGAGATTTTGCCGGGCGATAGAACGTCGCCAGCATCAGGTGCAAATTAACCGTGAGGCTGTTCATGCAGATCACTTCGATCGGCTTCGCGCCGACCAGCCGGGCCGTCGGCTCCCGCAGCGGCTCGTGGTAGGTGTACCACGGCGTGCCGGTGGCGTGGTGCGCGTCGACACCAAGCCTTGCCCAATTGTCCAGTTCTTCGTCGACCACGGCGCGCGCCGGTTTCGGCATCAGGCCTAACGAATTGCCGGCGAAATAGATCACCGGCTTGCCATCTTTGCCGAGCGGCAGGTGAAACTTGTCCCGAAAACCGCGGAGCGGATCCTCGGCGTCGAGTTGTTTTGCGAAACGTTCGTCAGTGGAAAACTGCATAAGAGTCAACCGCAGATTACGCAGATTTCGCAGATTCAAAAGAAGGCAAGCCGGCGAGAGCCGAAGGCTTCCTAATCTGTGTTAATCTGCGAAATTTGTGGATGAATTCTCTTTTGGGATCTCCATGAATTCGATTGTCGTGCCGTCGGGATCGCGAACGTAAATGACGCGTTTGCCGGCGTTTGGACCTTTGGTCAATCTTTGCGGTTTGCCGGCCGCTTTCCAGCCGCAGACTGCGATTCTGTTCAGAATCTCATCAAGATTATCGACGACGAGCGCCACGTGAACGTGGCCGACATCGCACGGCCGAAGATCGACATCGTGCCTGTGGCCGGCGGGCGCGAGATATTCGAGCAGCTCGATTTTGTGTCCGCCCGGTGCTTTCACCACCGCGAGCTTAAGCTCAGCGCCTTGGACGCCTGTGATTTGCTCGGCCATTTCGCCGCTTTGATGACTTTGATGTGAAAACTCAAAGCCGAGAACATCGCGCCAGAAGGCGAGCGAGCGCTCAACATTTGAAACCGTGATGCCCGTGTGATCGGCTGACACGATGCGAAATGGTTCGGGCATCTTCACATTGGTTTCGCCACAGATGAACACCGATGAAACACAGATACAGAGTTTCTGTACTGCGCATCTGCGAAAATCTGCGTCAATCTGTGGTTTCTTGTAATGCGGCGATCACTTTAAGCTCAATCGCGATTGGCGTCGGCAAAGCCGTGACTTCGATGGTGGTGCGCGTCGGATTCGGCTTGCCATCGCCGGCGAAATATTCGGCATAAAGTTTGTTGTAGATCGGAAAGTCCTTTTTCATGTTCGTGAGGAAGACCGTGACATCGATGATGTCGTTCCAGCTCGCGCCGGCATCTTCCAAAACGAGCCGCACGTTTTGAAACACCGCGCGGCATTGCGTTTCGATGTCGTATTTGTCGATCTTGCCATCGGGCGTGAGCGTCACACCGGGAATTTCCTTACTGTCGCGTTTACGCGGACCAATGCCGGAAAGAAAAAGCAGATTGCCCACCCGTCTCGCATGCGGAAAGGCGC
>QHPZ01000092.1:4861-5828 GCA_003219225.1 Verrucomicrobiota bacterium
GATCAAAAGCCGCGTGCGCGATCATTAAGAGAAAAATCTGCCCGGCAACGGCAAAGATCGAGCCAAACACCAACCCGGTGACGAATGCCTGCTCGACTCCCGGTATTCCCTGCTCTGTGTAGTGCACCGACGCGAACAGAAGCGATGTGATCAGGACAATTGCCGTCTTGGCCATCGCCCTTTGGCCGAACAGTTTGCCCAGACGCTCGAACATCCAACCGCGGTAAAAAGTTTCTTCGCCGAAACCGGCCGTCACGATGATCGCGTAAAGCATCCACGGAATTACCGCAGGATTGCCGGTGACGAAGTGATAAGCCCAGTTAATTGGCGATGCGCCCAAGAGCGGCATGACCAGCGCTTTCATCACCAACTTGAGCGTGACGCCAAGCACGATTCCGATCGCGATGGTGCGGATCCAACTGCGCGGCCGGACATAACCGATGTCGCGCCAGGGCGTGCGCGAAATTTTTGCCCAAATCAGCGCCAGGATCGCGCTGAGCGGCGCGATCACGTAGTTACCGGCGAGAATGATAAGAATCGCGAGAATGCCGAGCGGTCCGAAACCGCGGAGTCGTCGCGCGAGCCAGTCATTCATTGCAGCGTATTCACCGCTGGCCTCGAGAACGTTCGCCATGTCGCCGGCGATTTTAGAACAGCCGCTCCCACTGCCCAACCCAAATCGCCCAGGCCGTAGCGCTTTAGCGGCGGTCGTTCCGTGCGGCAACGCTCGAAATGGTCGACACCATGTAGGGAACGATAAGCGTGAGGCAGATCTGGGCGACACGGAGCCGGGTAAGATGACCGCGAACAATCGCCGGAGCTTGGTTGATCCCGATCAAAATGCTGCCGACGATCACTGTCATGATGATCGCGCGCCTTACGACCGCCGGCTCCCCGGCCAGACGTACCCAATTCTGAATCGCCGTGAACATTTTTCCCTCTTACCCCAGATTCAACTCATCCCAGT
>QHPZ01000094.1 GCA_003219225.1 Verrucomicrobiota bacterium
GCGCCGGTATCGAAAAGTGCGATCCCCTCATCGATTGGGAGGGCGGTTGCGGCAATAATGCCGGGCCGGCCGAGCTGGCGGGTATCGAGGATGTGGAGCATATCGGTTATCGGTTCTTCGTTATCAGTGAATGGTGATTGGGGAGAAGTGAGAAATTGGATCGCGGCGCGCGCGGGCGTGGATTGGAATGCGATCCACTAAAGACACGCAATGCAATGAAGGTGCGCACATTTTTTCTTTATCTGATTTTTGTGGCCGCGCAGGCGTTTGCGACGGACTTCCAGACGCTCGACGGAACCAAATACAAGGACGTGATGGTGAAGCGGGTTGAGGCGGACGGAATTGTCGTCGTGACAGACGTCGGGGTGGAGAAGATTTATTTCAACGAATTGCCGAAGGAGATCCAGGAGCGTTATCGCGCTCAGGTGACAGGAACACCGGCCGAACAAATTTCGACCGTAGTGACTACGCGAGTCGCGCAGTCCACGCCCACGCCAACACCGCCGGTGATGCCGCTGCACACTTACGAGTTGAAACAAGATTATGCGATTGGCGGCGACACCGGTGCAGTGGCCAAGCGGCTGGCAAAAGGACAGCGCTACCGTGGTCGAGATGTTCCTGACGGGATCCAGCTTGAGGTCGACGGGAAAATGTACACCGTGCCGCGCGATATTTTGTCGGCAGCGAAGGATTAGGCGTCGCGCGGTAGCGCGACGGGTTATCGGTTCCCGTCGCTCGCTCATTGACTTTGCCGGCGCGGCTGTTTAAAACGCGCAGATCATGGCGGCGATGATCCACATCAGTCGCGGTGCAAGCACGCTCGGCGTTTTTTCCGAAGAAGAAGTGCGCGACGGGCTGCGCTCCGGCCGGTTCGTCCCGGGCGATCTCGGCTGGAGCGAAGGCATGACCAATTGGCAGCCACTCTCGCAATTCGCCGAGTTCAGAGAAACTGGTCCGGCTGCACCGACGCCACCGCCATCTCCGCCGCCGGTAACATCGACAATTACTCCCGCGCCCGCTGTGGCCGGGGCGGCAATGCCGGTGCCGCGCAGCGGACTGGCCTGGGACGCGCGGCGGGCGAAAGGATTTTTCAGCGCGTTCATCGAAACCCTGCAAATGGTTCTGAGCCGGCCGACCGAGGCCTTCACGATCATGCGGCGCGAAGGCGGCCTGGGCGAGCCGCTGCTTTACGCGATGATCGGCGGCACCTTCGGCGCGATGTTCGATTTCCTTTATCGCTTTGCGTTTCGCAGCTTGATTTTTTTCCCGACGAGGCATGGCCCGTTTGACCAGTTGCTGAGCGGTTTCGGCGCGATTGCGGGGGTAATTTTGGCCCCGCTGGGCGTGCTGATCATCATCTTTATTGTTGCCGCCATTTTGCACGTTTGCTTGATGGTCGTGGGCGGAGCTAATCAGACGTTCGAAACTACTTACCGCGTCGTTTGCTTTACGATTGGCTCGGTCAATCCATTGCTGGTGATTCCACTTTGTGGCGGGCTGATCGTTTTTGTGTGGGGCATCGCGCTCTACATTATCGGGCTGGCGCGGGCACACGAGACAGATACCGGCCGCACTGCGCTGGCGGTGTTCCTGCCGCTGATCGTTTGTTGCGGCGGGTTGATCGCGCTTGGCATCATGCTCGGCGGGCTCGGCGCGCTCATGCAGCACACGAGCGGATGAGCGATGCAAGTGACGCGTCGCGCGCTTCGACCGGGTGAAGTTGATCACGAACTGATTTGGCTGAGCGTGTCGCTCGGCTCACTCGCATTCGCGGTCGCATGGTTCGCGCTCGGTCTGCCCTGGCCGGATTGTTGGTTCCACGATCTCACCGGCCTCCCCTGTGTAACCTGCGGCGCCACGCGAGCGACGATCGAATTTTCCCACGCCCATTTCGTCGCCGCGATCAAATGGAACCCGCTCGTATTTGTGTTCCTTTGCGCGCTCACCGCCTACGACGTTTACGCATTCGCCGTGCTCGCAACGCGCGCGCCGCGTTTACGGTTCATGTTGGTGTCTGCGTTTGCCAGGAAATATGCGCGCCTCTTCGTGATCGCGGCGCTCGCGCTCAACTGGATTTATCTCCTCAGCCATCGGCAGGCGTTCGCCTGAAATTCCCGTGCTGCCGCGTCAGCCGTTTCTCGGGCTCGCGCTGGCCGCGGGAAGCGGGATCCTTCTCGCGGATTTCTTCCCCGTTCCGACCGCTGCCTGGCCGCTCATTGGTTTTGGATTCTTGCTCTCCGCGCTGGCAGCGTGCCGATGGCCGCATCTGATCTCAACATACGCGGTAGTAGCGTTCGGTTTTTTCCTGCTGCATGCGTTCCAAATCGAAGAGACGCCGGGCAAACATTTGGCCGTCCGGCTCGGCGAGCGCATGCGCCCGCTTACTGCTATCGGCGCGGTAGTGAGCGAGCCGAAGGTCGCGCCAAACGAGTTTGCGACGTTCTTGTTCAAGCTCAAATCGCTCGAGCTAGAAGGCAGAACGGAATCGACAAGCGCGACGTGGCTGGTGCGCTGGCGCGGCGCGCCCGAATTTGGCGATGAATTGAAGTTATTCGGAATCGCCGAACCGATTGCGCCGCCGCGTAATCCCGGCGAATTCGACATGCGCTCCTATCTCGCCCGGCAGGATGTAAGACGCGAGTTGTTCGTGCGTTATTCCGAGGATGGCGTGCTGCTGCGCCACGGCGGCGGCAATCCAATATTGCGCGCGGCGCAGCGTTCGCGCGCGTGGATGCAGCGCGCGATCTGTCGCGGCCTCGATGATGCGCCCGATGTGCAAACATTCTTGAGCGGGATCGTGCTGGGTCTGCGCCATCAAACACCGGAAGACATCGAGGAGCCGTTCCAGCAAACCGGCACGTTGCATCTGTTCGCGGTCGCCGGTCTGCACGTCGGCATTGTCGCGCGGCTGTTGTGGATGCTCGGAGTGGTCGCGCAATTACCGAGAAAATGGGCAACCGCCCTGATCATTCCGCTGGTGCTCTTCTACGCGGCGGTCACTGGCTTGCACGTCTCAAGTGTGCGCGCGGCAGTGATGAGCTCGGTGCTGATGGGCGCGTTCTTTTTCGAACGCAGGCCGTTTGTTCTTAACAGCCTGGCGGCCGCGGCTTTCTTCATCCTCAGCTGGGACACGAACCAATTGTTTTCTACCGGGTTCCAACTTTCCTTCGCCGTCGTCGGCGCAATCGTGTTGCTGGCGGACCTGCCGTTTGATTTTTTGCGGCGCATCACTGCGCCCGATGCATTTTTGCCGCCGGCATTAGTGCGCGGCCCGCGTTATTGGCTGCACGTTGTGGTCGACTGGATTTCCCGCGGCGCTTCTGTGTCGTTCGCGGCGTTCATCGGATCATTGCCGCTGATCTGGTGGTATTTTTACCTCTTCACACCCGTCTCGTTGGTGGCGAATCTGGTGGTCGTGCCGATCGCATTTTTCGTTCTGGCCATCGCGTTGTTGTCGATCTTGTCCGCGGTTTTTCTGCCGTGGTTGTCAGTTATTTTCAATAACGCCAACTGGTGTCTCGCGCGGATTGTTATCGGGTGCGTGCACTTCTTTGCGCAGCTTCCCGGCGGCCATTACTACGTCGCACATCCACACTGTGTCGGCACGGGCGCGGCTGTCCACTTGCGCACCGGCGGCGGTGACTGGCTGCTCGATTGCGGAAACGAACGCGATTACGAGCGGGTGCTGCGCGCGTATCTCCACGCCGCCGGAGTGAACCGGCTCGATGGTGTGCTTCTCAGCCACGGCGATTCCCTGCATATCGGTGGCGCAGCGGCGCTGCTCGAAGAGTTCCCGCGGTTGCGTTTGATCGACAATCCCGCGCCGGATCGCTCGACCGTCCATCAGCGGCTGCGCGCCGTTTGCGAGCAACGGCGAATCCGAATCGATTCGCCAGTTGCCGGCGAGAGTCTTTCGTTTACGCGGGAGATCATCGGCAAATGTCTTCATCCGCCGGCCGGCTTTGTCTCACCCAGCACGGATGATCAAGCTTCTGTGCTGCAGATCACCGTCGCAGAATCGGCCAAGGTTCTCTACGTGTCCGATAGCGGCTACCTGACCGAAAATGCGTTGCTCGCGTCGGGCGAAAATTTACGCAGCGACATTTTGAATCGCGACCTCGCGCGATTTTCCGCAGCACGAGCGAATCAGCGAGGAATGGGCCGAGCGTGTTCAGGCGCGCGCGATTAAATTGTTCCGACAGGATGAGACCGGCGCGGTCGAGTTGCGCTTTCGCCCGCACGATTGGGAAGCGCGCGCCTACGTTACCGGGGAAACTTTCCGCAGTGCGACCCGTTAAATCGGCGCGCCCTGGGCGCGAAATCTTTTTTCAAACTTGGTCGGAGGAAGAACCTGCCCTGAGCGAGAATCGAATGGGTCGACATCGTCAGGATTGCCAATCTCGAAGCGCAGGCGCGGGGCCGTCGGGGTGGCGCGCACAAGACGTTCGATGTGCTGGAAATAATCGAGGTAATCGGTAGCGATGTGCAGCACGCCGTCGGGTTCGAGTGCGCGGTGGATTGAATTGAGAAACTCGGGCGTGACGATGCGGCGCCGGTGATGACGGCGTTTCGGCCAGGGATCGGGAAAGAGCAGATAGAAAGTTTCGACTGACTCCGGCGGCAGCAGATAACGTACGGCAGAGGAAGTTTCGGCCTGGAGCACGCGGACATTGTCGATCTTGTCGGCTTTGCGGCAGGCCCTGGCGACACGGCCTCTGAGCCGTTCGATGCCGAGAAAGTTTTTCTCCGGAAATTTCTGCGCGAGCTCGCACAAAAACGAGCCGTCGCCGCAGCCGAGATCGACCTGCAACGGCGCGCGGCGTTTGAAGATTTTCTCCGGGTCGAACGCCGCTACACAGGTCTCCGGGACAAGCTCGATCACGGAGAAAAATGCGCCGGCGGCGGCGCGGTTTCAATCGCACTCACCGCCGGCTCCCCAGGGAATCCGAAAAAGCTAGGCGGTTTGTTTGGCCGAGCCGAAGCCGATGCCCAGCATCGCGACCGCGAGAACGACGTGTAGCCAGGTGTCGGCAGGATTGTTCGAGATCAGGCCGAGCAACAGCCCGTTTGGCGTCATAAAGCCGAGAATCGCGACGATCGCGTAAACGACGCCGAAGATCTGGAACCAGAGACGGGCCGCGCCCGCGCCGGACATGGAAGCGAAAAGGAAGATCGCGCCGGAAACGATATGGACGATGCTGTGCATGGGATTGACCATGAAGATGCCAAGCAGCATGTCGTTAGTCGTGATACCGGGAACGAAGCCGAGAATTCCAACTGCCAGAAAAACAATACCGAAAAGCATTCCGAGTGTTTTAGCCATTCTGACCTCCTCTTGGTTTGAGCGAGCGAGCGTTATGACAGCCGAACTCTGCACTGGCAAGATAAAACGCCGCGGTTATTCACAACGCCGCAGCCGCATCTTTGTCTAAGATCGACAATATGAAAACGATGCAGGCAGCCCTTCTGCTCATCAGTTTGGCGGGGATGGTCGATCTTGCTGCGCAAGAGTCGACCCAGACGAGGACGGCCGTCTTCGCCGGCGGTTGTTTCTGGTGCATTCAACCGGCATTCGACAAAGCGCCCGGAGTGATCAAGACGGTAGTCGGTTATTGTGGCGGGACCGAGCCGAACCCGACCTATGAGCTGGTTACATCGGAGAAGACGCAGTATCGCGAGTCGCTCGAGGTGACTTACGATCCGGCGAAGATTTCCTACGAGCAGTTGCTCGACATCTACTGGAAACTAATCGACCCGACGCAGGCAGACGGCCAGTTCACCGATATCGGGCCGAGCTATCGCGCGGCCGTTTTTTATTCGAACGAGGAGGAGAAAAAGACGGCCGAAGGGTCGAAAGAAAAACTCGCCCGCTCAGACAAGTTTAAGAAACCGATCGTGACGGAGATTCTCCCGACGATGAAATTTTATCCGGCCGAAGCGTACCATCAGAAGTTCTACCAGCAGAACCCGGAGCATTTCGAAGCGTTCGAGGAAGGCTCCGGGCGGGCCGCGTTCCAGAAGAAGATGTGGAGCGAGACGAAACCGTAAGTCCGCGCATCGGGTGGAGCGCGAAAGTTCTCTAAAGGAGACTCGTTATGGCTGGAAAGATCAATTTTCTCGGGCACCCGGTGCATCCAATGCTGGTCGTGTTTCCGCTCGGGCTGCTGCCGAGCGCGGTGGCGTGCGACATCATTTACCTGGTGCGGAACAATCCGAACTGGGGGCATGTTTCCTACTGGCTGATCGCGGCCGGCGTGATCAGTGGAGTCGTCGCGGCCGGTTTTGGGTTTGCCGATTGGCTCGGGCTGCCGAGCGGAACACGGGCGAAACGGCTCGGAATTTGGCACCTGCTGGCGAACGATGGGCTGCTCATATTTTTCGCAGTCAGTTGGTTTCTGCGCCGGGCGGCTCCGGACCGGCCGAGCACGGTTGCGATTGGACTCGGAATCGTTGGTCTGATTTTCGGTCTATTCGGCGGATGGCTCGGTGGCGAGTTGGTTTATCGGCTGAGTGTCGGGGTGGATTTCGATGCGCATGTGAATTCGCCGAGCTCGCTTTCAAGCCGGCCGGCCAGCGATAACAAGGAAACGCTGCCGGCGAGCCAGCGTCAGGGTTAATCCGATTCGATCACCTGGATCCGCCGAACGGTGCGCGGCGCGTGCGAACACGCGCCACCCACTCCTTCAACTGCAGGATCGACATGAAATTGATGATCCGTTGTGCTGGGATTTTCGCCTTCAACGCAGTAGCCAAGCCGAGATCGATAAATTCGAGCTGCCATGAATGATGCGCGTCGGTTCCTAACGAGACCCGACAATCTTCCCGGCGCGCGAGTTTGAGCAGACTGAGATTCAAGTCTTGACGATCGGGATAGCAATCGATCTCGACGGCTTTATCGAGCCTTGCGGCTTCGGCGAAAACGCGCGGCCAGTCCGCTTTAGCAGCTCGGCGATTTGCGCGTTCGATAATGCCTTGGCTGCGCGCGTCGCGCTCACATCCGTGATTCGATTGGGACGCCGCAGTGGCGTCTGCAAAATCGAATCAGGCGCGCCTAATACTTGAAGAGGTGAGCTCGGTCGGACTCGACAAACTCGGCGTGATCGACTGAGAGCGGCTCACCCAGAACCTTGGAAAGCTCTTGCGCCAGAACGATCGCAATCGAGCGGGCGTCCTGGGTGTAAACAGGAATCGGAAACGACCCGGCGTTGCGATCGTACCCGTAGATCGTCCCATCAGTTTCCCAGACACAGTAGGCGTGGCCGGCAGGATGATTGTTGTAGCGAACGAGCAAAATTTTCGCCCAAAAATTTTTGTCCAATGCGTGCTGAGTTTTGACGGCGGCGAGATAATTGCAGGCGGAAATGACGCAGCCGTTGAGCACGACGAGATCGCTTTCAGCCGGGGTGAGGAAGACCGGCTGCTGGGGGCGTGCGCCGAGCGTGAAACAGGCGAGAAGCAGCGCGCAGTGGTAAACGAGTTTGGTCAGGGTTTGTGAATTGCGGAGTGCGGCGAGGCGAGTTGCCATAAAAACTATAACATTTATAACACCGTCCCCGGATCTTTGGGAAGCTTTTTATTTCGGCGACTAGAATCAGCCGCCTCAGTCGCGGCCGCCGCCGGCCGTGAAGAAGAACGCCTTTTAGCTTACCGTAAGGGGCACGGGTCCGGTACTTGCCGCGGTGCAGATCTCCCGCGCCAGGCCTCGCGCTTCCTCTTCGAGCGGGCCAAGGCTGAATTGCGCGCAGCTGCGACGGTTACTGAGATAGCGGCGAACCCACGGCTCAAGCCCGCCGCTGCGTTCACATTGCGCGATGTGCACGAAATTATGCACGAGCAATTCGCGGTCACCCCAGGCATCCGCCCGAATAATGACAGCGTAGCCAAACCCG
>QHPZ01000093.1:0-5206 GCA_003219225.1 Verrucomicrobiota bacterium
CGGCCGGAAAATTCCAGCGATTCAATCCGACCTCAAACATTTCTCCGGCACCGAGCGCAGCGGCGCCGGCCGTGTCGCCGTGATAGGCATTCTGGAATGCGATGAACTGATGACGCCGCGAGTTTCTCAATTGCCAATATTGATCGGCGATTCGCAATGCGACCTCCACGCCGGTTGAACCGTCATCGGAATAGAAAACGCGAGTCAGCGTTTCCTTCGGGAAAAGATCGACAATTGATTGTGCGAGCTCGATGGCCGGCGGGTTGGTGAATCCGAGAAAGGACGTGTGGGCAACGCGATCGAGCTGTGCGCGAATCGCAGCATTGATGTGTGTGTGATTGTGGCCGTGGATGTTCGTCCAGATCGAGGAGTTCCCATCGATGTATTCACGCCCGCGGCTATCGCGCAGGATCGCGCCGTGTCCTTCCACAAGCACGAGCGGCTCATGCTCAAGCGCACACCATTCGGGCATGTTCGTGAACGGATGCCAGAGCACTTGTTTGTCGAGCGCGACCAGTCTTTCTGTGTTCCACTCAGTCATCGGTGTTGCGCAATCACACGAAGTACGTCCTCTAATCCGCCTCTCCCCGGCTGCAGGGAGAGGATTGAGGTGAGGGGTGGCGGATTGTGCTTTTCGCAAGGAATCGCAGTGGCTAAACAATCGCCTAATGAGCCATGCCAGTTATCTCCGTACGCGTGCGACCGACTGCGAACGGATTCTCTGGCGCCATTTTCGGAATCGAAACTTCGCCGGTTACAAGTTTCGACGACAGCATCCGATCGATCCTTACATCTTGGATTTCTACTGTCCGGACGCGAAGCTGGCAATTGAGCTCGATGGTTCAGGCCACGGATACCAGCTTCCAGAGAGACGCGATCAAGCGCGAGCAGAATCTCTAGCCAGACAAGGAATTGCTGTAATTCGATTCTGGAATCATCAAGTGCGAGAAGAGCTCGACAGTGTTCTCCAAGCGATCTGGTTCGCGCTTGAAAAACGCACACCGAGTAATCCCTCACTTCAATCCTCTCCCTTTGCGAAAGGGAGAGGCGGTTTATGAGACGTTTCTTGCTAATTGCTCTCGTGATCGCGAATTAGTTTCTCGACTGAGGTGACATCATCGGCCGAAGCGCGGCGGCGCTGATATTTTCGCGCGATGATTTGCTTGAGCTGCAATAAGTCATCGAGCGATGGCCGCTCGTGGTAAGTCCAGTTCAACTCACCCGCGCCTTTGGATTGCAGCCGCCAGCGACCCCCAAATCTTGTCGCGCGCACCTCGCGCTTGCGGCCCTCGGGATCTTTCTCCGTCCATATGTGTTGACTCGGCATCTCGGGAAAACCCTACAATAGCAAAGTTGAAAGACGCAGTCCGGCTACTGATTTATCTCGCGGCCAGCGTGCTGCTCGCCGCCATGATTGCGCCGCCACTTTTCTGGGCGGCGCAAGCGCTGGCCACACACGATTTGTTTCGCTTTCTCGCCGATTTCGACTTCGAGACTTTTTTCCACCGGGCGCTGCTCATTGCGCTCCTGGCCTTGGTTTGGCCGCTTGTGCGCTCGATCCGCCTTCGGACTTGGCGAGATCTCGCGCTGGAACCAAATCCGCGCTGGCTGCGGGATGTTCTTGCCGGCTTTCTTCTGGCGGCGCTTCCCCTGCTCTGCTGCGGCCTGCTGCTGCTCGTGCTCGGCGTCTTTTCACTACGCTCCTCCATTGACTGGCTCGATTTCCTGCAGCTCGCGGGAGCATCGATCGCCGTACCGGTGATTGAGGAAACTTTTTTTCGCGGCTTGGTTCTCGGCGTCTTATTAAAGAGCGGCCGCAGGTACATGTCGATCATTCTCAGCGCGGCGCTGTTCGCGATCGTTCATTTCCTGAAAGCGCCGGAGCGAACGTCTCCGGTCGTGACCTGGTTGTCCGGATTCGGTTCAATCGCCCATTCCTTTCACCAGTTCGCCAAGCCGATGCTGGTGAGTGCCGCCTTTACGACCTTGTTCCTGCTCGGTGTGATTTTGGCTGACGCGCGTGTGCGCACCCGCTCACTTTGGTTGGCGATTGGACTGCATGGCGGCTGGATTTTTGCAAGGGGCCTGTTCCAGGCGCTTGCGCGTCGAGAAGTCGTCGCCCTGCCCTGGCTGGGCAAAAATCTTCTCGTGGGCATCGTGCCGCTCGCCCTCGCCGGATTGACGTGGATATTAATGCGCGGCTGGTCGAAACATGTTGATCCTGCCAAAAGTTAATTTTATCGGCGCGGTGGCCTCGCTGCTTTATCCGCCGGTCTGCGCAATTTGTTCGGCCAATGTCAGCGCCGGCGAGCATCTCTGTTCCGACTGTGACGCGAAGCTGGTGCGCATTGTGCCGCCGTTTTGCACCAGATGTTCCGAGCCATTTAGCGGTGCGATCAGCGCAAGCTTTACCTGTGCAAACTGCGGCCAGCGGGCGTTGGATTTCGATGCTGCCGTAGCAGCTTACCGCAGTCGAGGCATTGTGCGCCGCGTCCTTCTTGAGTTTAAGTATCACAAGCAAATTCACCTGCGCCATCTCGCTGCACGCTGGCTGTTTGCCGCGCTGGACGACGAGCGGCTGCGCGGCCGCACCTTCGACCTCATCGTCCCGGTGCCGCTGCATCCGGCCCGGGAGCGCGAGCGCGGTTTTAACCAAAGCGCCTTGCTGGCCGAATTGCTGAGCGCGAAGATATCGATCAAATCGATGCCGGTGCTCGAGCGCATTCGCTACACCACCACCCAGACCGCATTCGATCGCGCCGAGCGGATGAAAAATTTGCATGGCGCATTCCGTTTACGAAAAAACGCCGACCATCCTGACCACCGGCTCCACTTTGAGCGAGTGCGCGCGAGTATTCAAGAAAGCAGGCGCTCGTTCCGTCCATGCCGCGACGGCGGCACGCGCATAGCTTATGGCCATTTTCAAAAAACCGGCGATCAAAACCGAGCCACGGAAAAAGCGCGACATCCCGCACGGCCTCTTCCAGAAGTGTCCCGGCTGCGGCAACGTGGTGCACGAGATCGAGCTGGCGCAGAACCAGCGGGTCTGCCCGCATTGCGATCATCACTTTACTCAGTCGGCACGAGAACGGCTCGATTACCTCCTCGACCGGGAAACATTCGTGGAAACGGACGCCGATCTGAAATCTATCGATACCCTGCGTTTTCAGGGAATGGCCAGCTACAAAGATCGCCTCAAAAATTATCAACAACGCATCGGTTTGATCGACGCCGTGATCAGCGGTCACGGCATGATCGACGGTTACAAGGTGGCGATTGCCGTGATGGATTTCGGTTTCCTCGCCGCTACCATGGGCTCGGTCGTGGGCGAGCGGATTACCCGCACAATCGAATACGGCACCGCCGAGCGCGCCCCGGTCGTCATTGTGTCTGCGTCAGGCGGAGCGCGCATGTACGAAGGAATGTTGAGCCTGATGCAAATGGCCAAAACCAGCGGCGCACTGACGCGCCATGCCGAGCAACGTCTGCCTTACATTTCCGTGCTCACCAATCCGACCACCGCCGGCGTCATGGCCAGCTTTGCCTCGCTCGGCGACGTGATCATCGCTGAGCCAAAAAGCATGATCGGTTTTGCCGGACCGCGCGTGATCAAGGAAACCACTCACCAGGATTTACCCAAGGAATTCCAAACCGCCGAATTTCTCCAGGACCACGGCTTGATCGACATGATCGTGCACCGCAAACATATGCGCGAACAAATCAGCCGTTTGCTCAGCTATTTGTCCATCTCGCCGTGAACGTGGGAGGGCCCGAAACCCGGCCTGAGCCCGCCGAAGAGGTCCCGCGAGCGTCGCTTTCCTACAACGAAGCGCTCGCCTGGCTTTACGGACTGCAGCGCTTCGGAATCAAGCTTGGCTTGGAAAATATCCAGCGCCTGATCCAGGCGTTGGCGATCGATCTTGCCGGCGCGCGGGTCATTCACGTTGCCGGCACAAATGGCAAGGGGTCGGTTTGCGCGATGATCGATTCGATCGCGCGCGCCCGAGGCTACCGCACCGGTCTCTTCACCTCCCCTCACCTCATCAGCTTTCGCGAACGCATCCGCATCGCCGGCCAAATGATTTCGGACACCGACGTTGCTCTTGGCCTGACTAAAATCCGCGCGCTCATCGAAAAGTGGGAGCCGCGTCCGACATTTTTTGAGGTCGCGACTGCAGTTGCCCTTCAACATTTCGCCGCGAACAAGATCGACATCCTCATTCTCGAGACCGGACTGGGTGGGCGGCTCGACGCCACGAATGCGGTCCAGTCGAATGTATCTGTCATTACCGCGATCGATCTCGATCACCAAAAGTGGTTGGGCTATTCCATTGAAGAAATTGCCGCGGAAAAAGCCGGCATCATCAAGCGAGACACCCCGGTGATCTGCGCGCCGCAGCCTTTCCCGGCCGAAGGAATCGTTGAAAGCCGAGCGGCGGAATTGAAAGCGCCGTTTCAGCTTGTTTACGAACGCTACGGGCCGATGCCAATCGCATTGCACGGCGCGCATCAAAAACAAAACGCCGCGCTCGCCGTCGCCGCATTGCGCGCCGCCAGGATCGAGATCGACGAGTCAGCAATCACGCGCGGTCTTTTGTCGGTCGAGTGGCCGGCACGTTTTCAGCGCTGGGACCATCGCACCATCATCGACGGCGCGCATAACCCAATGGCCGCGCGCGCACTCGCCGATACCTGGCGCGACACTTTCGGCGGCCAACGCACCACCCTCGTCCTCGCCATTCTCGATGATAAAGATCTACGCGGCATCTGCGAAGCGCTGGCCCCGATCAGTCAGCACGCAATCCTCCCGCGGATCCGCAGCGAACGCGCCGCCAACCCTCAGGAGCTCGCCAGGATTTTGCTTAATCTTGGTGTGCCTTGCCAGATCGGCGGCACCGTCGGCGAGGCGCTGCAGAAGGCGCACGCCCGCGAAGCGCCAATTCTGATCACCGGCTCGTTGCATTTCGCCGGCGAAGCCCTCGCCCATCTCGAAGGCCGCCCCGCCGCTTTCGAAGAATGCGCGCAGTAGTCTGAATTTTTCAAAACACCGCGAAGGACACGAAGCTCACCAAGTTAACTTGGAGCTCTTTTGTTCTTCGTATTCTTCGTGACCTTCGCGGTTAAATTAATCCGTCTCAATCCGCGGGAACAACGGCACCGGTTTGCCGACCACATGCCCGTCCGGCAACTTCCCCCACTCCGCATC
>QHPZ01000093.1:5291-6402 GCA_003219225.1 Verrucomicrobiota bacterium
CGGAGCGCATCCGTCAAATAAGAAAAAACGGCATCGAGTTGCTTTTGTGCAAGCGCGCTTTTGTTTTTCGCAATTGCCCAAGGCGCATCTTTATCAACGGCTTGGTTACAGAAAGTGATGAGCCCAAACACGGTGAACAGCGCTGTGCTAATTTCGTAATTGTTCATCATCGCACGATACGATTTCACCAAGTCCTTAAATTGATTCCGCAAATCTCCGAGGTTTAACGAACCGTTGTCTGTAGGCACTTCCTCCGCTGGGTCGAAAATCCGGACACCGAGAGGGGCGTCTTCAGGCAAATCCAAAGGTTGGCCCCACTCCTCAATCGTGCGTTGGCGAACTCTACCGTCGCGATATTTCCACATCATATTCAACGTTCGGTTCAATAAATTGCCCAACGTATTTGCGAGATCAGCGTCGTATTTTGCAATAAGTTGTTCTTCAGAGAAGTCAGCGTCGTAACCAATATTGATCGCCCGCATCAGATAGTATCGCAGCGCTTCCGCACCGTATTTCTCGATCAGCGTGAATGGATCGACAATGTTGCCGGTGCTTTTGCTCATCTTGGCGCCGCCGAGGTTCCACCAGCCGGGATCACTTCATCGGGAAAACCGATCGCGTGCAGCATGATCAGCCAGTAAATCCCATGCGCGGGAACAAGGATGTCTTTGCCGATGATTTGTAACGCCGGCCAGCGGTCGAGGAAGATTGATGGTTGATCGTTATACGAGGGGAAGCTGTCAGCTTCCCCTACAGTGTAACCGGCGAAGCTGATATAGTTCGTCAGCGCGTCGAACCAGACGTAAGTGACAAAATCTTTGTCGAACGGCAGCTCGATTCCCCAATCCAATCTCGATTTTGGTCGCGAGATGCAAAGATCGCCGCTCAGCTTCTCGACCGCATTGCGCAATTCGGTCTGTCGAAAATCGGGAATGACGGCGTCCTTGCGATTGTCGATGTAGCGGAGCAGCCAGTCTTTGTGCCGGCTCAGTTTGAAATAATAATTTTCTTCCTCGCGGAATTCGACCTGTCCCCATTCGGGGCCGAACTCGCCATTCGCACCGCGCTCTTTATCAGTGAGAAATTGTTCCTGGCGGATTGAATAATAGCC
>QHPZ01000096.1:0-8133 GCA_003219225.1 Verrucomicrobiota bacterium
ATCCAGTTCGTTCAGTGAGGGCGCTACGTCGTTGAGGACAAGATCGACAAGTTGCCGCCACCAGCCCTTGTCATCATCCGGGCGCGACCCGTCGATCGCCGGACGCGCCGGCATCTGTTTCCAAGCAGACGCAAATGCACGGTCCAGTTTGTCGGCATTTAGCTTCAATCCAATCTCGTCAGCTACCAACGCGTAATGCTGCCCGACGCTCCCGTTCAAATAGAAAAGCGTGCCGACCGCGTCGAAGAAGATCGCTTTCAGCTGTCTCTTGTCCGCAGAGATCACGCGGGCTTAATGGAAAATTGTTTCCTCCTCGGCGCAAACGCTCGCTCGCCGCCGCTCTCTCTCTTTTTACTTTCCAAAAGCCGCATCCGGTCGTAACCATCCGGCTCGATGATTGTCAGCGATGAAACGCGTGCGTTGCCGAGATGGTCGCAATCGGCGCGCGAAGAAGTCGCGAACAGTGTCAGTCACGGAATCGGGTTTATTGCCGCAGTCATTGGAACGCCGGTTCTTCTCCTGGTGGCGTTGCGAAATGGAAGCGCCGGGTTTTTCGTCGGCACGCTCGTTTTTACCGTTACGATGTCGATCTTGTACCTCAGTTCGACACTTTATCATGCCTGGCCGCAGACGCGGGCGAAGGAGTTTTTCCGATTGTCCGATCATTCGGCGATTTACCTGCTGATCGCCGGAACCTACACACCATTTGCGCTCGGTCCGCTGCGCGGGCACGGCGGCTTGGTCGTGCTTGGGCTGATCTGGTTCGCCGCGATCTTCGGCGTCCTTCTAAAAGTGACCCGCGGCGCTGCGCGGCACCGCAGACTGGCGATGTCGCTTTATCTCGGAATGGGCTGGCTGATCCCGCTCACGAATCATCCGCTGATGCTGGCGATTCCTTCCTCTGCGCTCAACTGGCTTTTGGCGGGCGGCGTCGCCTATACTGCCGGCGTCTTCTTTTTCATCAATCAGCGACTCCGGTATTCACATTTCATCTGGCATCTGTTCGTCCTCGCCGGCACGGCCTGTCATTTTGTGGCTGTGCTTTCGTGCGCGAGTTAACGCTCCGCTCGCGTACGAGCGTGGCGACGATTGAACAGACCGCCGCCAGACGCTAAGTAGCTTTGTGATCCCGATCGAACACGACGACGAGATTAGCCGGTCTGGAGTGGATGTCGATCTTGTCATGACGCGCATCGCGGCGATGCTGCGCGCCGGCACGATCCGTCGCGTCCGCCAGACGTTGCTCGCGACGAACCTGGCCGACGGCGCGCTGGTAGCGTGGAAGGTTCCGGAAGAAAAGATCGATGCCGCGTTTGATTGGATGTTCCAGCGCGATCCGTTCTCCGGTCACGTCGTCATCCGCTCGACCGACACCGTCACGGCCGGCTCCGACTACAAACTCTGGACGACGGTGAAAGCGCCGCAGGGTTTTTCGTTACAAGCGCATTGCGAATTGCTCGCGAGAAAAGTAGGCGCGCACCATTTCCGGCTGATGCCGGCGAAAGGGATCTTTACCCTCGGGGTCGGTCACGTCCGGCGGAAAACGATCCCGCCCGGCAGCAAAGCCGATCACCCGGCAAAAATGGTGCCGGTGGAGATTGTCGATCTTACCGATCGCGAATGGGACGTGTTGCTCACGCTCAAACGCGAATTCGCCGCGGAGGAGATTAAGCCGACGCCGTGGGCGGCGCGCGCCGAGGAAGCGGGCGTGTCGCTGACTGAATTTTATCGTGTCGCCGACCAGTTGGACGCGCGCAAAGTCATCGGCCGCTTCTCAACTTTCCTCGAACACGTAAAACCATCGCAAGGCGGCGTGCGCGTCACGCGGTTCAACGCGCTGTTTCACTGGGCGGTGCCGCCCGGGCGCGAAATCGACGCGGGCGGCGAAGTTGGGCGCCATCATATTCTGACCCATTGCTATTGGCGCGAAGCCGGTCCGGAATTCAAAAACGTCAACACCATGGCCGTCGCGCACGGCACCGACAAACACCTTCTGCTCGAACACAAAGCGGCGATAGATCGACACCTGCAGGCGAGCGGCATTCCGGTTTCGTACACAAACGTTTTCTGGGGCGGTCGCAGCGAGATCAAACCATCGGAGATTTCGCCGCGCGTTTATCGGGACTGGTTGGATGCGATGAAGAGTTAGGGGATAACGTGTTGAAGACGGCGATTTGCCAGCTTAAAGGATTCATCCACAACTTGACCGCTTAAAGCGGTCAAGTTGTGCGCCGGAAACTCACGGGAAGCTGTGGGCGTACGCGCGATCAAGATTCCGCAAGAGCGCGATGGCGAGGCTCGTGCCGTCCAGTTGTCGATCTAAGAACATGGCCAGGGAAGCTGCGCGCGCTTGAAACACTTCGGAGAAATCTTCGGGCCGATGGTTCACGTTTATTCCGATGCCGATGATGGCGAGATGCGGCGCATTTCTTTGCGCGCGCATTTCCACGAGCACGCCGGCGACTTTTTTGCCGGCGATGTAAACGTCGTTGGGCGGCTTGACTGCCGCGTCCAGGGCGAGTTCACGCTGGATCGTCGCCGCGACCGACTGAATTGCCCAAGTGCTGAGCCGCAGCGATTCGCCGATGTCGATCTTCGGCCGCAACAGAATGGAAAACCACAGGCCTTTGTGCGCGGCGGATTCCCAGCGATTCGCGCGCTGGCCGCGTCCAGCGGGTCATTTGTCGAAGTGGTTTCCTCGAGAACGCTGATCTCGCGGCCGATGAGGCAATCGCCCAGCGCCTCGCGCAGGAGGCGCGGATCAAGCGCCGACATGCGTAAACTCGAGCGAGAGATCGATCGCCCGCGCGGAGTGAGTGAGCGCGCCGATGGAAATAAAATCGACGCCGGTGGCGGCGATTTGGCGGATGTTCTTCAACGTAACGCCGCCGCTCGCTTCGAATTTCGTTTTCCCTTTCCCGAGCGCTACGGCCTCCCGGATTTGCGCCGGCTTCATGTTGTCGAGCAGGATTACGTCGATCCCGTCGATCTGCAGAAGTTCGCGCACCTGTTCGAGGTTGTCAGCTTCGACTTCGATCTGGACGCCGGGGCGCTCTCCACGAGCGCGGCGAATCGCATTGGCAAAATCGCGCCATCCCGCGCACGCGGCAAGATGATTGTCTTTCACCAACACCATGTCGAACAAACCGAAGCGATGGTTGGCGCCGCCCCCGGCGAGCACCGCCGCTTTTTCCAGCGCGCGCAGCCCCGGCGTAGTTTTGCGGGTATCGATGATCCGGGCGTGATCGCTGGCCGCGTCCACGGTGAGAAGCGCGCGTGCCGTGCCGTCGAGTTCGATGACGTTGTCGCGCGGATTAACGGCCGTGCCGTCGCCGGCCACGATCCGAACCTGTGTCGCTGGATCGACGCGGCGAAAAACTTCCGCGGCCGTTTCGGCGCCAGCGATAACGGCGGCTTCGTTCGCGACGATGCGCGCGTGCGCACGCAAGTTCGGCGCGACAAAGAACTCGCTGGTCAGATCGCCCGCGCCGATGTCCTCGCGCAAAGCAATGTCGATCGGGTCGAGCGGAGTTTTCATTTCCGGGCGGTTGTTCCCGGCGCGCGATAGACGGATTTGCCGCGCACATAGGTTTCGAGATTCGCGTGCGGTCCCCCGTGATAAATGCAGAGTGAAACGACGTCCTGCACCGATAGCTCATGCAGCAAATCGCGTTCGTGGGGATACGGGGCGAGGGCGGCAAGATCGACAATCGTCAGATCGGCTTCCTTTCCCGGATCAAGAGTGCCGATCAGATTCGCTTTGCCGAGCGCGCGCGCGCCGCCGTGGGTGGCGAGATAAAACGCTTCGCTTGCGCGGAGCGGCCGCAGGTTCGGCTCGTAAGCCGTGCGCGCTTTTTGGACGTCGATCGCGGCGCGCATCACCTGCCACATATTCAGCTCCGGCCCGCCGGCCACATCCGAGCCGAGGCCGACGGGAATGCCGGCCTTGAGGAGTTGATCGAGTTTGATCAAACCGCTGCCGAGAAAAAGATTCGAGCTTGGACAATGAGCGACACTCGCTTGGGCGCCGGCGATGGCCGCAATTTCGCGGGGATTGAGATGAATGCAATGGCCAAGCACGGTGTGCGCGGTCAGCAGTCCGCATTTTTCGTAGACATGCGTGTATCGGCCAGATGCGTTTGCAGGTAGGCGTCGAACCGCGCCGCCATTTCCGCCGCGCCGCGCATCAGTTTTTCCGAGCAGGCGACGGCAAAACGCGGGCTGAAGGCGTATTCGAGGCGTCCATTCTCCGCGCGATGCCATTTCCGGCAGAGCCGTTCGCTCTCAAGCAATGAGACCGAGACCACTTTTTTCGGTTGCAGTTGACCGTAGGAGCCGAGGTCCATCATCATCTTGCCAAGAATGACGCGCAGCCCGCTTTGTTGCGCCGCTTCGAACCCGATCTCGCAGCTGTCTTCGTAAATCGCAGCGTACGCCATCACCGTGGTCGTGCCGTTCCGGGCGACTTCGTGAAAAAACTGCGGAGCTTCGGCGCGCGCCTTCGGGCCTGTGAACTCGCGTTCGACCGGGAAAATGTGCTGGCGCAGCCACGGGAGCAGTTCGCTTTCACCGCGGGCGACGGCCGAATACTGCGGCAGATGCGTGTGACAGTCGATGAGGCCCGGGAAAATCGCCGCGGCCCTGTAGTCGATCCAGCGGACTGATTGCGCCCGCTGGGTTCGCCGAAGATCATCAAAATCGCCAACCTCGGCAATGTGTCCGTTTTCGATGATGAGCGCGCCGCCGGGCCGACCGCGCAGCGTCCCAAATTCCGGCGCATCAATGAGAAAGGCGCGGATACCGAACAGCTCGCCCTCCATGGCGGCACCCTACCAAAACGTCGGAGACCGGGAGAGTAGCAATTCTTTCGGCCGCCTGTAGCCATCCTTGTGGGCCTCCTCGTGTTGGTGCCGCGCCGAGATGAGCCGAAGAAGGACCCGCCGCAGGCGGGTGGCTACAAAAAAAAGATTCGGGCGCTGCACGCCAAGGAGAAACAGCAAATAACGAGAACGTGCAGGCACCCGAATCGCCTTAACCCGTAAGTTTGGACAGTTCGGCGTGGTGAGCGTTCGAATTTTTTACGACAAATTCGTAGCCGAGTGGAGGCACGACCTCTACGTCGTTCCAAACTTTAGGGACGCGACAGAGCGCGTCCCTCCATTTGCTATAGGAGTTGCCCTTGCGCGAGCGCGCCTGCGCGTGCGGCTTCTTCGCGCACCTCCTGAAGGAGCGATTTAAACTCGCATTTCTCCATCGCGGCAATCAGCGCCGCGTAATCGGGCTGGATCCGCAATTGATCGATTGGCACCGGCAGTTCCATGTCGCAATCCAGCTCCACCATTTTCCGGTTTTGAGCGATCTGCTCACGCGCGTTGAGCAGCTTTTCCCGAGCGCGAGCGCTTTTCACGTCATCGATCCCCGCCAGCAACCGCTCCAACCCACCAAACTCGCGGACGAGTGCGGCGGCGGTTTTGCGGCCGAGACCGATCCCCGGAATGTTATCGACCGAGTCGCCGCTGAGCGCGAGCACGTCGCCGATCAGTTTCGGGGGCACTTCCCATTTTTTCGTGACCTCGGCTTCACCGAGAAGCGCGAATGCGTCCTTGGGCGAGGCGAGATCGGCTTTGGCCGTGGTGTAAACTTTCACGCCCGGGCCGACGAGTTGGTACAAATCCTTATCATTGGTCGCGAGTACTATGTCGATGTTGCGCTGGCACGCCGCGACCGCATAGCAACCCATCAAGTCGTCGGCTTCGGTGTCGGGCAACGACACGTTTTTAAAACCAAGCAACGGCGTAAGTTTTCGAATGTAATCGAGCTGCGGGACCATCGGCAGCGGCATTTCTTTGCGCGTTTCTTTGTAAGCGGGCTGCAATTTGACGCGTCGCTTGGGCATGCCTTCGTCCCAGAAGACGGCGCCCAGCTCCGGCTGCAGATGTTTCAGCATCAGGCGAAGCGTTTTGGTGAAACCGAAGATCGCGTTCGTCGGTTCGCCTTTCGAATTCGAGAGGTTCGGGATCGCAAAAAAAGACCGGTAAACGTAATAATGCCCGTCGATCAAGAGCAGTTTCACTGAAAGAACGGTAGCGGAAATATTCGATTACGCATCATCGCGCCGGCCCGCGAGAGGTGGATCGGCCGCTCCGCGGGCGATGCTACATTAGTCTCGGCTTCGCCGACATATTGTAGCATCGAGCAAGGGACTGCTCGATCCACCACGTTCATCAGAATGCATCGATGCTCTAGTCTTTTGTGACGACCACGCTTAAATCACTGCATGCCGGAGGAATGGTTCGTGCGAGTGGAGGGAAAAGATTACGGCCCGGCCGATCTGGAAATGTTGCGCGACTGGAAACGGGAAGGCCGCGTGCTTCCGACTAATCCGGTTCGTCAAAGCGATGGCGCTGTTTGGGTAACTGCGGCGGAGATTCCCGGCTTGTTCGAAGCGACGCACCCGCCCGTGCAAACGCACGCCGCGCGATCCGAGCCCGAAGCGGCGGCGAGGGCCGAGCAACCAGCCGCGACGATCCAGCGTCGTTCGCTCGGCTCGATCCTTTCTCAGGTCGGGGCAATTTATCGCGCCGGTTTCTTTCCATTCGTCGCTCTGGCGCTGCTCACGATTTTGCCTTCGATTTGCGGGCAACTGACGGCCGGGTTCGTGAAAACAACTCCGAAGGTCGATGTCGATCTTCGCACTATGGTCGCCGGACTTTTTTCCTTGTCGATGTTTGCGCTCACGCTCGTGCTCTGGCCGATCTATATCGCCGCGATTCAAATTCTGACCGCCGAATTCGCCGCCGGCCGCCGTCTCGGCTTTTTCGCCGCGCTCAACCAGGCGGTGCGCTTTTGGCCGCGGGTCGGCGCGCTTTGTCTGTTCGTTTACGGCGTGTTTTTTTTAATCACTGTGTTCGGCCTCCTCATCCTGGCCATCGCCGCAGCCGGCACTTCGCTCTTCTCGGTCGTTTTTGCGCTCGGTTTGCTCGTTTTGCAGATCTGGATGTTCGGCCGTTTTTTTATCAACGTGCTTTTTTGGCAACAGTTCGCCGTCCTCGATGACGCCGGTGTGTTCGATTCGTTGCGCGGGAGCAAAGAACTCGCGCGCAGCGGCGCGCGTCTGCCGTGGTTTCAACGTCCGCTGTGGCGCGGCGCCCTCATCGCCTCGATCTGGTTCGCTTTTGTCCTTCTGATCGCGTTCGCTCAGGAATGGCCGCACCTGCGCAATTACGTAAGCGATCTGATGACGGCGCAGGATCCGCAGGCGCTTTTGCAAAAACTCGCCGCCGCTCAGGAAACACATGGTATCGATCCGGCCGCGCTCGCCCTGAGCCTGATGCAGCGAATTTTTCAGCCCCTGCTCGGCATCGCGTTCGTCGTGCTTTTTCTCGACAGCAGGAGCGCTGGACGCGATCAGCAGCTCGAGTGAAACAAGCCGCCGACCGGTTCGGTTTCCGCGAGGCGAATGTAAAGTTGCTGAATCCCCGGCATTAACCGGCGCGCACCCCGCTCGGCGGCCGGCGCGCTCATCTTCGATCACCGCATCCTCTTCAATCTCCACCAGCCACTCAGGATCGATGAAGCGGTTGCCAAGGTGCACGGCGCGCTTCGCCTAGCGAAGCGACTAACTCGTCACTCTTCTTCGTACTCATCCCGCCGCCGCCACCAGACGCCGTCTTCATTGCGGCCCTTGGGCGCGCGATCGAGCCACTGATACATGCCCCAGAGCGAGTCCAGTCCGCGCGCGTAGGTGGAATAGGTGTGGTAGAGGACGCCGTCCTCGAGCGCGAACGCGCTCATGCCCGGCCGCTCACGCGTGTACGTTCCCACGTCGGTCCCGCACATGGCCGCGAATATCGTCGGCCCGTCGGGCGTCGAGCGTGAAGGTATCTCGTCGGAAGGCTCCTCACGCTCATAGTTGTATTCAATGCCCTCCTTGCGCTGCTGCTCCTCGGTAAAACCGACGCTGAAATCGTAGTTGAAATCGCTGCCGAACGAGGACGCCCAGGGAAACGTCCACCCCATCCGGCGCTTGAACGCCTGCAGCTTCGCGAGCGGCGCGCGCGACACCGCCCAAAGCATCACGTCATGGTTGGCCAGGTGAATCGCGAACCCGTTGAAGCCATCCGCGATCGCCGA
>QHPZ01000096.1:8161-9304 GCA_003219225.1 Verrucomicrobiota bacterium
GCGCTCCCCTCGTCGGTCTCGAATCGATACTCCTTGTCGATCCGGACCCACGGCAGTTCCTGCCGCCGCTGCGCCAGTTCATCGCTGCGCCGAGTCAGCTCCTTCTCCGCCTTCAGTAGCTCCAGCCGCGCCGCGAGCCATTCTTCACATGTCCCAGTCTTGTGTTCTGTCATCGCTCTTGTCTCCCTTCCTTCGATCCGAGATCGTAGCGACTTCGCCGCGCGTCAACTCTCTTCGCCTGTAGCGGCGCTCTATGACCGTCGGGCGGTGTAGCGGCGGCTGTGTCGGCCGCGGAAGGAGGAGTTTTGGTCGGGGAAGAGGTTTTCCGCACGCGACACGCGCGCCTCTACACATCAGCAAGTCGAATGAAACAACCCGCCGACCGGCTCCGTTTGCGCGAGCCGATTGTAAAGCTCCACCGCGGCTTTCGTCTCCTCGACATGGTAAGTGATCCCTTGATCGCGCAACAGCTGCAATGTCTCGGGACAGGTCTGCAGCGCTAATGCCATCCCACGACTGAGCACAACGACTCGGCTGCGGTGATCGAGCAGTTCCTGCACGTCCGCCGGCTGAATCCCCGGTACATGATGCGTCCCGGTCTCATTCCAATCCCAAGCGCGCCCGCCGCCGGGATACAGCTTGAAATCGCGCCCCGTCCCAAGTTTCTCCACCTCCATCCGCCCCCACGACACGTGCGTGATTCGCGGTGATTGCCCTGCTTTATTTTTGTCGCTGCTCATCGCCACGAAGAGCGCCACCGAGAATGCGCTCGTCACTCGCTTGCCGCGCCGAAGCGAGGCGAAGGCGGGTCACCCATCACTTGTTTTTGAGCCCGTCCCGAAAGGCAATCGCTTCCTGTTCCACCCGGACCGCGTCCATGACGGGAATCACGGGGCGCGCCTCGAAGACAAAAGCGGGCAGCATCGAGCAGAACTTGTGAACCGCCAACGGGTCGTCGCAATCCAACATCATATATCCGCCCCAGTCACCCACTCGTATCACAAACAATTCGATCTTGAAATTGGCGGGCGCCTTCCATTGCGTGAAAACCTCCAGGATTCGCTTCTGCGCGTTCTCGTATTCCGTAGGCGATCCTTGCGGACGTTCGAACCAGCTGATCATGTATTTCATCGGTATTTTCCT
>QHPZ01000095.1 GCA_003219225.1 Verrucomicrobiota bacterium
CCGTCTTGATTCAGTCAGACGGAAAAATCGTCGCGGTGGGCTCAGCGAACAGCACCGCGAATTACTACGACTTTGCCGCGGCACGCTATCTGTCGAATGGGACACTCGATACCAGCTTCGGCACGGCCGGCAAAGTCACGACGGATTTCGGAGCGCACGATTTGGACATTGCCTACAGCGCCGCGCTGCAAACCGACGGCAAGATCGTCGCCGCCGGAACAACGATCTTCAATAACGGTGTGTCGGAGGATTTCGCGCTCGCCCGTTACAATTCAAACGGCACACTCGACACGACCTTTCACCGCACGGGACTGACGATGATTGATTTCGGCATCAACCTGCAAATCGCCTACCAAGTGCTCGTGCAGAGCGACGGCAAAATCATCACGATAGGTTACCCGAACACCGAATCGTCCGATGCCGACTTCTTGCTCGCGCGCTGCACTGCCAACGGCCAGCTCGATCGCACGTTTGGCAGCGGCGGCAAAGTCCGCACCTCCTTCGGTCCACTGAACGACGGAGCCAACGGCGGTATCCTCCAGCCCGATGGCAAGATCATCGCCGTCGGATTCACCCCACGGCCAAACAGTTTTCCTGACATCGCGGTCGCGCGTTACATCGGCACGAGTCCGTAACGCAGCCGGTTTGCGATAGTTTCTCCCACTGTCGACACTCAGCGCACGCTGTGCGGGCGTTGGCTTCATCTGCGCAGGCATCGTCGCGCTGTATGACATGAAGCGACACCGTCAGTTCCGGCGCGGCTGCATTATTTGAATCTCAAGTTTGAATTGATCGTTTATCGGCCAGGGTTCAAGCTAACCTGTCCAACCAAACCAAGCGCAGCGTATGAATAAATTCGTAATCGTATTCAGCACAGTCCTGACGTTGTCGATCTTTGCCATCACAGCGCAGGAGGAGGAAGCAAGCGAAAAAGCAGGCACCCCCGCCCCGAAGAGCGCCTCGTTTGTTACGCCAGATCAACTCCACTGGGGGCCAGCCCCGGCGGGTCTGCCAGCCGGCGCACAGATGGTGGTGCTCGATGGCAACCCGGAGCGAAAGGGCTCTTTCACGGTTCGGCTGAGAATGCCGGACGGCTACAAAATCCCACCACACACGCATCCCACAATCGAGCGGGTGACGGTGATTTCCGGCACCGCGCACCTCGGCATGGGGCCGAAGTTCGATCAAGCGGCCGGTCAGGTGTTGTCAGCGGGCGGTTTTGCAGTGCTACCCTCGGGGATGCAGCATTTCGCCTGGGCAACGGGTGAGACGATCGTGCAGATCCACAGCCACGGGCCGTTCAAGATCACCTACGTGAATCCGACCGACGACCCGCGCAACGCGAAGCAATAAAACCGCCGACGTCCGGTAACGAAATAGCTGTCGCGGCGCTGGGCGATCGTCGCATTGCATCGTGAGCACGACCGATCTCGTCGTCTGGATCATCTCCGCTCTGATCGCGATCGGCATTGGCTGGAGCAAATACGCAAAGTACAAGACGCGGGACAAACTCGTGCGCGACCTTGCCGCGATGGATCCCGACCGGCGCGAAAAGATTCTCAGCCGCCTCAACCCGGAAGAAGCGATGGAGCTTCGCCAGGACTTAATGCGCCGCTTTCGGCTCTGAACCTCTCGGCGGCGGGGCGAGACTCTGTCGAGCCGACGAATTTGCGGCGTCCCTACGTTTCCGGATTCACCGGAAAGTGTTTGTTCTTGAGGTGCTCGGGCACGCGCTGCGTTTGCTCCGATTCGATGTTTTCCGTCGCGGCGTTGAGTGCGTCGCAGGCTTCGCGGCTCTTTTTCGCGCGACACATGTAGGCCGTCGCGTGCGCCAGCGGGATGCGCGCCTCGGGCAGCCCGACAAATTCGACAGCCTGCTGGGTCGCAATCGCGAGTGGCAACGCTTCGGGATCAGCGAGTCCGACATCTTCGCTCGCGAAGATCGTGATGCGCCGCGCAATAAAACGAAAATCTTCACCCGCGTGCAGCATTTTCGCGAGCCAGTAGATCGCGCCTTTCTCGTCGGAGGCGCGCATGCTTTTGATAAACGCGCTGATCGTGTCGTAGTGCGCGTCACCCGCGCGATCGTAAACGACGGCTTTTTGCTGGATGCTTTCCTCCGCCACCGGGAGCGTGAAGTGAATCACACCTTTTGCATCCGGCGGCGTTGTGAGCACGCCGATTTCGAGCGCGTTCAAACATTTGCGCGCATCGCCGTCGCTCAGTTCGGCGAGGTGCCGGCACGCGTCGTTGTCGATCTGAACGTTGTAATTGCCAAGGCCGCGCTCCTTGTCTGCAAGCGCGCGGTCGACCAGCAGCTCCAGTTGTTCGACCCGGAGCGGTTCGAGTTGGAATACCTGCGAGCGCGAAACCAGCGGGCTGTTGACATAAAAGAATGGATTGTAAGCGGTCGCGCCGATCAGACGCAGGTTTCCGCTCTCAACATCGGGCAGCAAAATGTCCTGCTGCGCCTTATTGAAGTGGTGGATCTCGTCGACGAACAAAATTGTCTTCGCGCCCGCGGTGCGGAGCCGGTTTGTCGCGGCGGCGAGGACGCGACGCATTTCGGCCACATTGCTCTCCACACCGCTCAGGCGCACAAATTTGGCGTGCGTGATGTCGGCAATGATATGCGCGAGCGTGGTTTTACCGGTGCCCGGCGGCCCGGACAAAATCACCGAGGGCAAACGATCGGCTTCAATCGCCCGGCGCAAAAGTTTTCCCGGCGCGAGAATGTGTTCCTGCCCGACAAATTCCTCAAGTGAGCGCGGTCGCATCCGCGTAGCCAAAGGCGCCGCGGCATCGACCTTCTTTAGATCGACATCCTCCCCGGTGAAGAGATCGTGCACGAAATACTATGTCGGTGAGGTGAGACTCCGTCGAGGCGACAAATTGACGGCTGGGCACGCTCCCTGCGCCGATGTTGAATTGAAGCAATTGTGAAGAACATCCTCGTGCCGATCGATTACTCGGATGCGACGCATCCGGTCATCGATTTCGTGCGCGACCTCGCCGGGGCGCTGAACGCCGAAGTTCATCTCGTGCATGTGAAAGAAATCACCGCGCCTGCGGCGGCCGGCGCGATGGGCTATGGAGTTTTCGGCCTGCCCGAGATGATGACCATGTCCAGCGGACCAGTGACTGGTGTGAAAACGATCCCGCCCGAAGCGCCGCCAGGTCAAACTCAGCGACGCAAACTCAAGGACTGGGAAAAAGAGTTCGCCGACGCCGGCCTGAAAGCGACGCTGCGCGAGCCAACCGGGCCAGTGGTCGAGGAGATCTTGCGCGAAGCAGACCGGCGCCCGGCCGATTTGATCATCATGGGGACGCACGGCCACGGCGCGATGTATAATTTACTCGTCGGCAGCGTCACTGAAGGCGTGCTTAAACATAGCACCCGCCCGGTGTTGCTCGTGCCGAGCGCGCGAGCATGACCCCTTTGTCATTCCGAGCGGAATCGAGGAATCTCTTGCTGTTTCTTCATCGCTTCTCGCGTCGCTTGCGAATAATTAGAGATGTCTTCCCGCGGCCACGAGACTCGACATGACAATACGCGGTTTCGAACGAGTCACGGCAGCGGCTGCCGGCCAATGTCGTCTTCCGCGGCGCCGCCATGCATGTCAATGAACGCGGTCGGATCAAGCCAGCCGCGCGTGTCTTCGCGGTAGCCGGGACCGATTAACGGCGTCACAAACTCGCGCATCTCAAAATGGAGATGCGCAAAGTAGCGGCCGCCGCCGGTGCCGACGGTCGCGATTTGCTGACCGCGTCGCACATCTTCTCCGGCATGCACGAGGATTGTATCGACGTGGCCGTAATAGGACTGCACGTATTTGCGATCGCCGTTTTCGAGGTAGGCATGCAGCACGATAATCACATTGCCCCAGCCCGGGCCCCCATTGCGCGCGAGCAACACTCGCCCGTCAGCGACCGCATAGACTGGATCACCAAGGTCACTGTTTTCTCCGCCGATCCCGTTTAGGTCGTCCCCCAGGTGGCGATTTTCCGTGAACCGTTGCGCGTTGTAAGTCATCGCGCCGTGTTCGCTGCCGAGTGGACGATCAAAACGTGCCGCGCTCGGCAGCAAAGCGAGCTCCAGCGGAGAGGGCCGCCGAAACGCGAAATCGACATGTCTCGGCCGGCTCAGTTCGGGCCACAGCTGAAACAGAATCGTGGCCAGGGTCGAAACGATGAACGCGAGGACACTCAGCCAAACAGCCCGTTTCATTTAACCACGAAGATCACGAAGGGACACGAACAGAAGAAGTAATTTCTTCGTGCACTTCGTGTCCTTCGTGGTTGATCTTCTGGCACCATGAGGATTCTCGTCACCGGCGGAGCGGGATTTATCGGCTCGCATCTGGTCGAGCGCCTGCTGGCCACGGGGCACGACGTGGCGGTGCTCGACGATTTCAACGATTTCTACGACCCGCAGATCAAGCAGGACAATATCGCTGCAGTGGCAAAAGACATTCGCCTTCATCATGTCGATCTTCGCGACCGCACGGCGGTGCAAAAGATGTTTCAGCGCGAAAAATTCGACCTCATCGCGCACCTGGCGGCGCGCGCCGGAGTGCGGCCCTCGATTTTGCAGCCGCAGCTTTACTATGACACGAACGTAGCCGGCACACTGCATCTTCTCGAGGCCGCCCGCGCCGCCGGCACCGACCGATTTATTTTTGCGTCGAGTTCTTCGGTCTACGGCGCGTGCAAGACCGTGCCTTTCTCCGAGCAGGAACCATTGCGGCAGACACTCAGCCCGTACGCCGCGACGAAAATCGCAGGCGAATTTCTTTGCTCCACATTTTCGCATCTTTATGGGATGCGTGTCATCGCGCTGCGCTACTTCACGGTCTACGGGCCGCGGCAACGACCCGACCTAGCGATTCATCAGTTCACTCGAAGGATTTACGCGGGCCTACCGATCGACCAGTTCGGCGATGGCACGACTCGCCGCGATTACACCTACATCGACGATATCATCCAGGGCACGATGGCCGCGCTCGAATACGATGGCGCGTTGTTCGACGTGTTTAATCTCGGCGAAAGCGACACCATCGAACTGCAGGACCTGATCAGCGCGATCGAAAAGGCACTCGGCAAGAAAGCCAAAATCAACCGGCTGCCGGAACAACCCGGCGACATGCCGCTGACCTGCGCGGACATTTCGAAAGCGAAAAAACTGCTCGGTTACAAGCCAACCACGCCATTGCGGGACGGCTTGCCGCGTTTCATTGACTGGTTCCGGCCTCGAGCGAAATGAACAAGCCCATCCAAAGTTTGCCGTTCGATCAGCGCGCCTGTTTCATTGCCGGTCAGGCGAAGTCGGGAACGACATTGCTCGTTGCGTTGCTCGACAGTCATCCCGAGCTGCTCGTCCTGCCCGAAGAGACGGCCTATTTCCCAACCGTGTTGACGAAATACGCCGAGCCCGGCCGGCGCGCGCAGTTCGAGTACATCACCACGCAATCGCTCTCGAATGTTCTTTTCGGCGGCAAATGCAAATGGGACAAGCGCGACTACTCGTATTTTCCGACCGCGCAGTTGCTCGAAAGTTTCAAGCGAATGGCGTTCGACCCGGCGAACGCGGAGAAAGATTTGCTCGTCATCATGTTCGAAGCGTACGCGGCCACGCTCGGCCTATCGCTTGATTCGATCACGCGTTGGGTGGAAAAGACGCCGGCCAACCGGCGATGCTTGCCCGCGATCCGCGCACGTTTCCCACACGCCAAAGTCCTGATCACCATCCGCGATCCGCGCGCAATTCTCCTACTACTGCATCAGCCACTGGCGCGAAGCGGCCCGCATCGCGCAGCGCGCTTTGCGCGGAGAAGACGCCAATTCGCTCGTTGTGCCGTACGAGAAGCTTGTGCTCCAGACCGGTGAGTGGATGAAGAAGGTCTGCGCATTTCTCGAGGTCGATTACGATCCGGCGATTGTCCTCACGCCGACGAAGGCCGGCAAATTTTGGACGGGCAATTCCGCCGTCGAGACTGCCTTCGAGCAGATCAGCTCGGAACCGCTGACCCGCTGGCAGAATGACCTTTCCGAGGACGAGATCGGCTGGGTGGAGTGGCATTGCCGCGATCTGATGCCCGAGTTCGGATATGAGCCGCTCCTAAGCGGGCGAGCCATGCGCCATTTCATCAAACCAGTGCGGCTCGAGCGGCCGCGCCAGTATTTGAAATCGCGACTCTACTCGCTGCGCGATGATTTGATTCGCCGCTAAGATCGACAACGAGGTAGGGACGCCGCGCTGCGGCGTCCGCGGACAGGGCAGCGCGTTGTCCCTACCGATGCTTCCACTTGCAATCGCCTCCGGCACGGGCGATAATCGGCCCGAACAGAGGTCGGAAATCTAATTCGATCATCCGAACGTCCGCTTTCCAGGTTCTTACGAGTATGATGCGAGGGCTTTCATCTTCGCTTTTTCGTTCGCTGACGGTGGCGGCTTACGGTGCGACATATTTCCGGCCGAAAGCGGCGGAGTTTCCGCTGGCGACGCCCCGCGATGGCGGGGCTTGCGATTCGTGGGCCTTTCGGGGTTCGCGCGCCGCGGACGGTGTCCCGACTGTTTCCGGGGCGCTCCGTCTACTTAATCCTTGGCTGAAAACTAAGCATAACCATGAACTCTTATTCCTCCGGGAGACGCGCGCGGCGCTCGCGCGGCGGCTCCCGCCGCACAGGCGATCGTCGGGCGCATCCGGAACGGGCGCAGGCGAAAGCACCAAAGAAAACATTCTGGCAGCGATTGGCTGCATTTTTTGGAAACGGCAAGACCGCAAAGAAGCCGGCCGCCGTTGCCCGCAACGGCGCGCCCCAAACAATCCGGCCAACGCGCAAACCTGAAGCAATTGAAGTCACTTCGCCGCGGCTTTACGTCGGCAACTTGTCCTTCGACGCGACGGAAAGCGATCTCTTCGAGTTGTTCAACGGCGTCGGCCACGTCCAAAACGCCGAGGTCGTGAGCTATCGTCATAACCAGCGCTCGAAAGGCTTCGCTTTCGTGCAAATGCAAACCATCGAGGAAGCCAAACGTGCCGTGGAAGAACTGCACGATAAGGAATTCCTCGGCCGCAAGCTGGTTGTGAGCGGCGCGAAATCGACCGAGCGCCCGCCGCGCTAAACGGTACGGCAGCTTTGATCGGGAGCCGTCGCGCCCATCAGCGCGCGCGGCTCCCGATTTTTTTACCTGTAGCCTGCGGTCTACGACCGTCGCATTAATTGTATCTGTGAAAGATGTCTTCTTCATCGTCGGCCCCACCGCTACTGGGAAATCGGAAATCGCCGCCGACGTGGCACAAAAGCTCGGCGCAGAAATTATCAGCGCCGACGCGTTTCAGATTTACCGCGGACTCGATTTGCTGACAGCGAAACCCGACCCGACCACGCTCGCCAAAGCACCGCATCATCTCATCGGCAGGTTGTCGATCTTGGAAGAGATGAACGCGGAAAAATTTCGACGCCTGGCGGAGCAAACCCTCGCGGAAATTCGCGCACGCGGAAAGCCGGCTCTCGTCGTCGGTGGCAGCGGTCTTTACATTAAAGCCCTGACTCATGGACTGGTTGAAATGCCCGCGGTGGATCCCGCTCTGCGCGCGACCCTAAATGAACTCAGGTTCGAGCAATTACGCGCCAAACTGCGTGCGCTCGATCCGGAGACCGCACGC
>QHPZ01000097.1:0-2403 GCA_003219225.1 Verrucomicrobiota bacterium
CGCAATCTCGGCCGCGTCCGCCGACACCACGGCCGAGGCCGATGAGCGACCAGGAGCGAATCCGCGAGTTTCTCGAAGCGCTCGGCCAACCGCCGACCGCCGCACCGCCCCCGCCAGTGGCGCATCGTACGCCGCCTCCGGTGTCGGTCATGCCACGACCGACTTACCAAAAACCGGTTGTCCTACCGCACGTCCCGCCATTTGGATCGCCGTTGCCGCCTTTGACCACCCGGCCGCCGGAGCAGCCGTCGTTTGAAGTGCACGAACATCAGACACCGCCTGAGTCGCCGCCTGCGACGGCCAAAAGCGCGGCGGACGCATACGCGGCCGCGACTCAGCTGCCAGTTGCGGCGCAGCAGCCACAAACACACTTCGCCACTCTGCTAAGATCGACATCTTCTCTGCGCGACGCGATTGTGTTGCGCGAAATTTTTGGTCCGCCGCGCAGCTTGCAGCCGCTCGATGTGATCAGCAGCATTTGAGCTTCGGCGCGAAGCTCGTATTCTTTCGCTCCGCTTTCGCGGCGCCGGCGTGGCGGAATTGGCAGACGCGCTGGACTCAAAATCCAGTGGCCGCAAGGCCGTGTGGGTTCGAGCCCCTCCGCCGGCAAAAGCTGATTCGCCGCTGGGCGCTCGGCGTTTGCTTGCTCTTGCACCCGGGAACAGTTTGCAAAGTTGCGCATACACGCCTAGTCTGGCTCCCTTATTTTATGAAGTCTCTTCGTGTCGGTTTAATTGGATCATTCATTTTCGCGGCCAGCGTTTGGGCCGGCGGTTCGGGTTTGCAGGGAGTCGTGAAAGATCCTGCCGGCCAGCCCTTGAAAGGTGCCGAGATTCGAGTCGAGCCCCGTAATGGCGGCAAAGTATTGGCGACCGCGAAAACCGATGCGCAGGGACGCTACGCTACGGCGAATCTGCCCCTCGGCATTTATCGCGTCAGCCTGATTGTGAACGGCGCGGTGCGCAGTTCGATCAACAACACCAAGACACGAGCCGATAAACCGACGGAATTAAACTTTCAGTTGCAAGCGCTCTCAGCATCGCAAACCGCCGGCTCGACGAAGAAGGCCAAGCACATGGTTTGGGTGCCTTCGAGAACGGGAAGTCACATGGGCGGCAGCTGGGTGGAGGATGAAAACGGCAACGCCACGGCGGCGGCGTCAAACGTCCAGTCAGTCGATAAACAAGAGCTGGATCGGCAAATTCACAGCATGGACGCGAGGCCGATCGGCCAGTAGATCGTCATCATCCACCGCATCGACGGCCTCGCTTTACGCGGTGATGTAGCCCTCTTCGCCGTGTTCGTTGATGTCGAGCCCTTGTCGCTCGATCTCCGGCGGAATCCGTAGACCGATCACTGCCTTGACCAGTGCACCGAGCACGGTCGTGCCGATAACAGCGAGCGCGATGGTGACGGCGATGGCCTTCAGTTGTTCAAACCACAACATGTGACCGACGATTCTGGCCAAGCCATTTTGCGCGGCGACAGTCGCCGAAGGATTCGGATTCACACGTGTGGTCGCGAGCACGCCGGTGAGAAAAGCGCCGAGCGTCCAACGCGTCGCGTTGTCTGGACGAACGCGTCGCTAACTTGCTAAAAAATCAGCAAACACGATCCGCACACGAGACGACCGGTGAAGCTGATTATCCAAATTCCCTGTTTGAACGAGGAAGCGACTCTCGGCCTCACGCTCGAAGAATTGCCACGTCAGCTTCCGGGCATCGATCAGATCGAGAGACTCGTCGTCGACGACGGCAGCACGGATCGTACAGCCGAAGTCGCGCGCGCGCACGGCGTCGAGCACGTGATCAGTTTTCCGCGCAACCTCGGCCTGGCGCGAGCATTTGTCGCCGGGGTTGAAGCGAGTCTCGCCGCCGGCGCCCACATCATCGTCAACACCGACGCTGATAATCAATATTGCGCCGATGACATCCCAAAACTGATCCAGCCGATTCTGGATGGCCGAGCCGCGATTGTGATCGGTGCGCGTCCTGTCGCCGAGATCCAACATTTTTCCTGGAGCAAAAAACTGCTGCAACGCATCGGCAGCGCGGTCGTGCGTCTGGCCAGCAACACCGATGTGGCCGATGCGCCGAGCGGGTTCCGCGCCTTTAGCCGCGAAGCGGCCATGCACGTAAATGTTTTCTCACGCTACAGTTACACGCTGGAGACAATTATTCAGGCCGGCCAAAAAAATATTCCCGTCATTTCGGTTCCGGTCCGGACCAATCCGCTCCTGCGTCCGTCGCGACTGGCCCGGAACAATTGGCACTACGTCACGCAATCGATCGGCACGATCGTGCGCATCTTCATGAGCTACAGTCCGCTGCGGTTTTTTCTCGCGCTGAGCAGCGCGCCTTTTCTGCTCGGCCTGGCCTTCATCGTGCGCTGGCTCTTCATTTA
>QHPZ01000097.1:2448-4612 GCA_003219225.1 Verrucomicrobiota bacterium
TTCCGTTAATCGCAAACTGCTCGAAGACATTCAGCTCCGGATGCGCCGGCTTCAGTTGGAGTCGCGCAACGATGACGGAAACTCCGCCGAGCTGCGTTTACGCTCTGACGATCCGGGCCGGAACAGAGCAGGTTAAGGCGCTCGGCGGAGTTTCGCTAATTCTCAGGAGGCCGCGGCGACGACATCGTGCGGCGGGAATGAAGCACTAGACTTGTTCCATTAAATCCGCTTCGTCTTCATCGTCGACATCGCTGGCACGGTCTTCTTCATTTTCGTTCTGCGGCGCGGCGACGGCGGGCAGATCGTGTTCGCGCAGTTTCTCGTAGCGCTCCTGCACTTCGGCCGGCATTTTGTCGAGGTCTTCTTTGGTTTCAACCGGGCCGCTGAAGATCAGTTTGCCCTGTGGATCTTTGGCGGTGAGCAATTTCTTGCCCGCGACGGTTTCCAGTTTCATTTCGCCTTTGTCATCGGAAAAAACGATCTGCGCATTGCCGAGATCAATCTTCGTAGCCTTGAGCGCGTCCTGGTCCTTCGACCAGATCCGGATCTGGTTGCCGGCCTGTTCCATTTGTTTCCGCGCCTCATCGCGGGCGCGCCTGGCCTCGTCGCGGGCCCGGATCACTACGTCGTGAATTAAACCGTGGTTTTGATCGCCGAAGCGTTCTGTCAATTCGTTCATCCGCTCGTTGAAGTCGCCCATGTCGAAATCGCCGAACCCAATGTCCTCCATGGGGCGACCACCGAAATGATGACGATGCCGCGGCCCAAAGTCCGGGTGTTGCGGCATATCCTTTTTGCCGAGCTTCACCGTCACCTTTTGCTCCTTGCCCTTGCGGAGTACGGTGAGCGTCACGTTCGTACCCTCGGAATAACTGCGCACCAGTTTTGCCAGTTGATCGGGCTCGGTCAGGACCTGGTCGTTTAACATTTTGATCACGTCATTTTGCTGAACGCCCGCGGCTGCGGCCGGGCTATCCGGCACCACGTAATCAACAACAAGGCCGAAACCTTTCGACAGTCCGAGCTGTTCGCTGAGCACGTTCGGCACTTCGGAAGTTTCGATGCCGAGATATGTGACCGGCACCTTCGGCAGTTTTTCGCGGCGATCTTCGCGCTCAGGCGGACCGGGCGGCTGGGGCGCATTCGGCGGGTTCGGTGGATTGGGCGGATTAGGCGGCGCTTGCGCAAAGCTGGCCACAGGCAATAACGCGCTCGCCGCGAAGAGCAGGATGTATTTTTTTGTATTCATATTTGTTCGTGTTCGAAAATTACTGACCGTAAACAGGCACATAAGTGACCTCTTCAGCTGGATAAGAAACGCGCAGCGACGCGCCGGTTTGCGGATTCTGCCACTGCAACGTCTCGCGCACGCGGGCGCGGACACGTCGCAGCGGTTCGCTCGAGCCGGTGGGAAACACCAGCCCCTCGTCCTGCGTGCGGTAAACAACCTCAGTCGCTCCGGCCGGCACAAACTGCGCCGGAATTGTCGATCTTGCGGCCGGCGCTTCGCTGCGGGAGGGGCTGTAGCGTTGCGCAGGCGCTCGCCAAGCAGCTTTGCGTTCCGGAGTCTTCTCGAAATGCACCCGGGCGAAGACCAGCAGGAGCGCAGCCGCGGCCAGACCCGCGCCTAACGAAAGCCAGCTGATCCGAAAAGCCCTCGGCCTAACGACTTTGTCCTCGGCGGCATCCCGCCCAAGTTGAGCTTCGATCCGGGCGAAAAGCTCCCGCGACGGCTCGATCGGCCGCAGCTTTTTCAATTCATTCTCGATCTCGCCAAAATCGTTCATTGCGGCAGAAGATCCTTTTTCAGCGCCCTGAGCGCATAGCGATACCGGGAGGCGGCGGTGTTTTGCGAGATACCGAGCGCCTGCCCGATCTCGGCGAAACTTAGTTCGTTCCAGATTTTCATAACCAGCACCTCGCGCTGCTCGTTAGGCAGACGCTCCATTGCCATTGCCAGGGCACGCTGCGATTCATCCTCGGTCCGAAACTCCGGCTCGACCGCTTGCTCAAGATCGGCAATGGCTTCCCGCTCCCGCCGCGCGCGACGGCTGTCCCGCCGGATGAGATCGAGCGCGGTCGAGCGAACCGTAGCGTAAAGTAAGGCGCGGTTTTGAACATTGTGGTTGCGCCGCCAGAACTTGACGAATGCGTCCTGGACAAT